>CAVELT010000001.1:0-6457 GCA_963616545.1 Dysosmobacter segnis
TCCGGCAGCTCTCCGCTGGAGCGCAGTATGCCGGTGAGAATGGGCAGATCAAAGCTGGTGCCGTCCTTTCGGCGGTCAGCCGGCTGCAGATTGATGGTGAGACGCCGGGGCGGCAGATAGAACTGCTCGTTCTTCAGCGCCACGGTGCAGCGTTCCAGAGCTTCCCGGACGCTGGCGGAGACATTGCCTACGATCACATTGCGAGGCAGTCCGCCGCTTTCGTCTACCTGCACGGAAACCAGGTATCCGTTCATGCCGTGGATACCTGCACTGTTTATTTTTGCTAACATATATCCTCAATGGGATCGGGAGCAGAAGCGCTCGATAGAATCAATTTGATATTAAATTATGCGCGTGAAAATGTCAACAAATAAAGAATAAATAATTTTACACAAAAAAGACAGCAAACCGCCCTTGCAAAATCTGTATGACTGGGTTATAAACAGATACTGATATTCAAAAATCAGATGAGAAAAATCTCACATCAGCGAAGGACACAGCGTACATGGCAAATAATCTGATCATTGTGGAGTCTCCCGCCAAGGTAAAGACCATCAGCAAGTTTCTGGGAAAAAATTATACAGTTGACGCAACAATGGGGCACCTCATTGATATGCCGAAGAGCTCTCTCGGCGTGGATGTGGAGCATGACTATACACCGAAGTATATCACCATCCGCGGCAAGGGTGAGCTTCTCAGCAAGCTGAAGAAGGAAGCAAAGAAGGCAGACCGCATCTATCTCGCGACCGACCCGGACCGTGAGGGAGAGGCCATCAGCTGGCATCTCAACAATGAGCTTTGCAAGGATCCCTCCAATGTAAAGAAGATTTCCCGCATCAGCTTCAATGAGATCACGAAGAATGCGGTCAGCTCCGCGCTGAAAAAGCCCCGGGAGATCGATATGGATCTGGTGAATGCGCAGCAGGCACGCCGTGTTATGGATCGTCTGGTGGGCTATACCATCAGCCCCCTGCTCTGGAAGAAAATCCGGAAGGGCCTGTCTGCTGGACGGGTGCAGTCTGTTGCATTGAAGATGATCTGCGACCGGGAAACGGAAATCGCTGCCTTTGTGCCGGAGGAATACTGGAGTCTGGCGGCCGATTTGCTGCTGGGCAAGAAGAAGCTGAAGGCCGGCTTCTACGGGAAGGACAAAAAAATCGCCCTCAGCTCCGAACAGGAGACCGAAGACATTATCCGAAGCATCGGTAAGGCGGACTTCACGGTGGAGGACATCCGGAAATCCGAGCGCCGGAAGAAGGCGCCGCTGCCCTTTACCACCAGTACCCTGCAGCAGGAGGCTTCCAAGCTTCTGTCCTTCCCCACATCAAAGACCATGCGGATCGCCCAGTCTCTGTATGAGGGTGTTAATGTCGAAGGTCACGGCACTGTGGGTCTCATCACCTACCTGCGAACCGATTCCACGCGTATTGCGGATGAGGCGGATGCAGAGGCACGGCACTATATTGCGGAGAAGTACGGCGACAATTATGTGGCCGCCAATGTGCAGCAGAAGAGCCAGGGCGAGGTGAAGATTCAGGATGCCCACGAGGCCATTCGTCCCACCTATCTCAGCATTACACCGCTGGAGGCCAAGGAAAGTCTCGGACGAGATGAATTCCGGCTGTATCAGCTGATTTACCGGCGCTTCCTGGCGTCCCGTATGGAAAATGCGGTTTATGACACGGAGACGGTGCGGCTGCGGGCCGGCGACTATGTGTTCACGGTGAGCGGCAGCAAGCTGCGCTTTGACGGCTTCCTCTCGGTATATATGTCGGAGGAGGATAAGGAAGAGAAAAATGTGCTTCTGCCGGATATGCAGACAGGAGATGTGCTGAAGCTTTCGGAGTTCGAGAAGGAGCAGCATTTCACGCAGCCGCCGTCACACTTTACGGAGGCCTCTCTGGTCAAGGCACTGGAGGAGGACGGCATCGGGCGTCCCTCCACCTATGCGCCCACCATCAGCACCCTGATTGCCCGCCGCTACATCACGAAGGAGAAGAAGAACATCTTCGTGACGGAGCTCGGACAGGCAGTGAACGACATGATGACCCGGAGCTTCCCCACCATTGTGGATACGGGCTTCACCGCCAACATGGAGTCACTCCTGGATTCCGTGGCAGAGGGAAAGATTGATTGGAAAACCATCATCGAGAATTTCTATCCGGACCTCGCGGAGGCTGTGGAGATCGCCAATCAGGAGGTGGAGAAGATCACCATCCGGGATGAGGAAACCGATGTGGTCTGCGATAAGTGCGGACGGAAAATGGTGATCAAATACGGACCGCACGGAAAGTTTCTGGCCTGCCCGGGCTTCCCGGAGTGCCGGAACACGAAGCCCTATATCGAATATGCCGGCTTTGTCTGCCCGGACTGCGGTGCGGAGTGTGTGAAGCGGAGAAGCAAGAAGGGACGGATCTTCTATTCCTGCTCGCGGTATCCGGAGTGCGAGTACACGACCTGGACCCGCCCGAAGGAGGCGCAGGTGGGCAGCAAAAAGGAAAATGAAATTGTAGAAACCTTTGCTTGACTTGTATAATAAGGCTGTGCTAGAATAATTGTCGCGTCTGTTGACGCGACTTATTTTATTTTGCACATTCATATGAAATCCGGAGGTGTTCCGAAGCGGAATGAAGCCGGTGTGCACACACATATGAATGGAAGATTCAACCAGGAGGTAGAAACATGAGTGCAATTGGAATGAAGCAGCTGCTTGAGGCCGGCGTACACTTCGGCCACCAGACCAGAAGATGGAACCCTAAGATGGCTCCGTACATCTACACAGAGAGAAACGGCATCCACATCATCGATCTGCAGAAGACCGTAAAGATGGTAGATGACGCTTACAACGCTATGGTACAGATCGTAGCCAACGGCGGTACAGTTCTCTTCGTAGGAACCAAGAAGCAGGCACAGGATGCTGTTAAGGCAGAGGCCCTTCGCTGCGGTGAGTTCTATGTAAACGAGAGATGGCTGGGCGGCATGCTGACCAACTTCAAGACCATCCAGACCAGAATTGCCAGACTGAAGGAGATCGAGAAAATGTCTGAGGACGGAACCTTCGAGGTTCTGCCGAAGAAGGAAGTTACCCTTCTGAAGAAGGAGTGGGCTAAGCTTGAGGCCAACATCGGCGGCATCAAGGATATGAAGCAGATCCCGGACGCTATCTTCGTAGTGGATCCGAAGAAGGAGAAGATCTGCGTGAAGGAAGCACAGACTCTGGGCATCACTCTGTTCGGTATCGCTGATACCAATGCAGATCCGGAGGAGCTGGACTACATCATCCCCGGCAACGACGACGCTATCCGTGCAATCAAGCTGATCGTTTCCAAGATGGCTGATGCCGTAATCGAGGCTAAGCAGGGCGAGATGACAGAGGAAGAGGCCGCAGCTGCAGCAGCTGATGAGACCTTCGCAGCAGAGCAGTAAGCAGATCATATATTTGTTGATGTCAGACGGGGCCCGATGAGAGCCTCGTCTGATGAATTCCGTAGGAGGATAAAGCAATGGCTATTACAGCAGCTCAGGTAAAAGAGTTACGTGAGATGACAGGTGCAGGAATGATGGCTTGTAAGAAGGCTCTGACTGCAACCGATGGTGATATGGACAAGGCAGTAGAGTTCCTCAGAGAGCAGGGACTGGCTGGTGCCGCTAAGAAGGCCGGCAGAATCGCTGCAGAGGGTATTTCCTACACTCTGCTGGCAGAGGATCACAAGTCCGGCGTTGTGGTTGAGGTGAATTCCGAGACTGACTTCGTGGCTAAGAACGAGAAGTTCCGTGGATACGTTCATGATGTTGCTGCACAGGCTATGAATACAAGTGCTGCAGATATCGATGCTTTCCTGGCTGAGAAGTGGGCTAAGGACGAGAGCAAGACCGTTGCAGAGCAGCTTTCCGAGGAGATCTCTATCATCGGCGAGAACATGCACATCAGAAGATTCGAGAAGCTGGCTGAGGCCAACGGCTTCGTGCAGGATTATGTTCATGCCAACGGCAGAATCGGTGTTCTGCTTCAGGTAGAGACCACCGCTGTGAACGAGACCACAGAGGAGATGGCAAAGAACATCGCTATGCAGATCGCCGCTCTGAACCCGAAGTACGTAACACGTGCCGAGGTTGATCAGGATTATCTTGCTTCCGAGAAGGAGATCCTGATGGCAGCTGCCAAGAATGAGAAGCCGAACGCACCGGAGAAGGTACTTGAGGGTATGGTTCAGGGACGTCTGAACAAGGAGCTCAAGGAGGTTTGTCTGGTAGATCAGGTCTATGTAAGAGCTGAGGACGGCAAGCAGACTGTACAGCAGTATGTAGATTCTGTTGCAAAGGCACAGGGCGCGGAGATCAAGCTGGTGAAGTTTGTTCGTTTCGAGACCGGTGAGGGTCTGGAGAAGAAGTCCGAGAACTTTGCTGAGGAAGTTGCAAAGCAGATGGGCTGATAGATAGTTTATCATAACGTAATCATGAAATAAAAAGCCTGGGAATCCGGATATACCGGATTCCCAGGCTTTTTATTGAGGTACCCGCTGCTTACGCAGCAGTATTCGAGCTGGAGTATGGAGCTGAGAAAAGCAACTGGGTCATGTGAGCTTTGTCAGCTTTTCCCGGCAGAAGCGGAAGAAGCGGTCGGCTGCTGCGGGATACTCCGGCAGTCGTTTCCGGCAAAGATAGGCGGTACGGCTGCAGTCCACATCGGTAAGTGAGAGAACGGAAAGCCGGTAGGAGCGGAGATTCGGATAGTCCGGCAGTATGCCGAGGCCGAAGCCGGACTCCACCATGCCGGCGATGACGTCATCCTCCTCGGTTTCACAGGCAATCAGAGGGATGGCATTGATCTGGGCAAAGAGCGCATCCACGGAGACCCGGAGCGCGGAGCGCTCGGAAAAAAGCACAAAGGGGTAGGAGAGGCAGTCCCGCAGGGGGCTGCTTTTTTGAATTGCCGCCGGGGCTTGCGCAGGCTCAGTTTGCGGATATCCAGTGACATTCTTTTCCCCGCGAACTTCGAGACAGCTTGGCTTGCAGGAGTTCACGGGACGCTCGAGTATCGGATGCTCCGGCGGCGCAATCAGGACGAAGGGCACGGTGGGAAAGGGAATGCATTCGAATGTCGCCGCGTTTCCCGGCTGGCTGACGAAGGCCATGTCCATGCTGCCGTTTTCCACATCCTTTAAAAGATCGGCGCTGAAGCTGCTTTCGGTATGAAGGGAAAAGCGGACGGTGCCGACATTATCTTCTTGAAGAAACTGCTGCATCAGCCGCGGAATGTAACGGCTGGCCAGCTTGCGGATGCCGCCCACGAGGACAATGCCGCCCTCCTGACCGAATTCCTGCATGGCCCGGATGCCGGTATCCAGCTGCAGCAGAGAGCCGGTGATGGCCCGGAGAAAATACTGTCCGTAGCGGGTCAGCTGCACATTCCTGCCTTTGCGGGTGAAAAGCGCCACGCCGAGCTCGGATTCCAGGTGCTCCATGGCGTAGCTGAGGGCGGGCTGACTGATGTGCAGGGCTTCAGCGGCCCGGCCGTAGTGCTCCAGCCGGGCGATGGTTTCAAAGTAGCGAAGGTGGTCCAGATTCATAAAATATCCTTATCAAAATGATACAAAATTACGATTTGTTTTTATGATACAGTAGGCCTATGATAGTGTCAACGGGATTGATAAAAAATTAACAGAAAACGTCAATTCAATCATAAAAAGGGGGATATGTATCATGGAAGAGCGTAAGGTTGTATTGATCACCGGCGGTGCAATGGGACAGGGAAAGGCCCATGCCATCAAGTTTGCCGAGAACGGATTTGATGTGGTGCTGGCAGATATGCAGGATCCGGCAGGAGAGGTTTTCCAGGAGACCGTGAAGGAGATCGAGGCATTGGGTGCCAAGGCACTGGCAGTTCGCGCCAACGTAACCTCAGATGAGGACATGCAGAAGCTGTTCGAGGAGGCTTGGAACACCTTCGGCCGCATCGATGTGGTGGTGGCCAATGCCGGCGTCATCAACTTCGGCTATACCTGGGAGCTGACAGATGCCCAGGTGCAGAAGGTCATCGACATTGACCTCATCGGCACATGGCGTACCGATAAGTATGCGGCGATCTATATGCGTAAGCAGGGCAATGGCCGCATCATCAACATTTCCTCCACCTCCGGTATGTACGGCACACCGAAGCTGGCCACCTACTGCATGGCTAAGTGGGGTGTTCGCGGTCTCACCAAGACACTGGCACAGGAGCTGAAGGGCACCGGCATCGTGGTGAATACGGTTTGTCCCACAAAGGTGAAGACGCCGATGTGCGAGACCGAGAGCTATGTGGAGTTCATCAATGACCTGACCGGCAAGCACTTTGAAAACTGGCAGGAAATGTATGACGGCATGCCTTTCCTCGAGGTGGCCGACATTTCCGATATGGTTTACTGGCTCGGCACCAGCCGCGCAGCCGGAAAGTTCAGCGGCCGTGACCTGGCAC
>CAVELT010000002.1:0-1792 GCA_963616545.1 Dysosmobacter segnis
GCGAAGCCATCCCAGCAGCTTCTTTCCCTTCACCCGCTTTCCGATGGCAAAGAGGAACACCCGGATCACCAGCACCGCAACGGGCAGAATGAAAATCAGCGATACCAGGGCATTGACAAACCAGGACAGCATGCTGATAAAGGTTTCTCCGGCCTCATCCGTCAGTCCCTGCAGGGCATCCAGCAGCTTCGAGCCGAAGGATTCCTTCTCCGATGAGCTTTCACAGTTGATGTAGATCGTCACCGTCGTATAGTCAATCTGGCTGTTCAGCGTATTCAGCCTGGACTGATAGGACTCAATGTCCTCCGTCACTGCCAGGAGCTGCTCCTCAATCCGCATGGTGTCCTCGACGCTCGTTGAATCCTTCAAATAGGCCTCATACTTGTCCCGGGTCTCCTGCTTCACCCGCAGCCGGGATTCCACATCCACATACTCCAGCGTCACATCCGACGAGGAATCGCTGATGTTCTTAAGCTCCATGCCGCTGCCCTTCACCGTCTCAATGAAGGCATCCGCCTTGTCCTTCGGCAGCATGACCGTGAGACTCGCGCTTGCATATTCACCGTACTCCGAATTGTTGCTGCTGACATAGCCGCCGTTTGCCGTCACTGCCGACACCAGCTTGGCTACATTCTCCTGCAGGGTATCGCTGCTCGGTATCCGCAGGGAAATGTTTACGGTGCGGATCAGCTTTCTCTCGCTCGGAACCTTGTCCGTTCCGCTGTCCGCATTTTCCTCCCCGCTGTACCAGCTGCTGTCTGCCACCGCATTCTCTGTCACCGCCGCAGAGCTCACCCGGTTGTCCCATCCGCCGTCTGCTGTATAATTGCTCACCGTTCCCTCGGACCTGCCGCCGCAGGCCGTCAGCAATGCCGCGGAAAGCAGCACAGAAAGTAAAATTTTCTTATTCATGGCGTCCTCCTGATTGTATCCGTCAGTAACTGCTTCATTTACCCTACACACTTAAAGCTAAGCAGAAAATGCCGGGATTTGCAAGTATATTCGACAATAAAGGACACACAAAGAAGGCCCTGCCTGCGGCAACGCCTTCTTTTCCGATGCTGTTTTATTTTGGAATCCGAAGTGCAGCGTTCCGGCACTGCACTGTCAAGGCTCAGTCCAGTGAACTGTAGCCCATCAGGAAGCTGTCCACCTCAGCCGCACAGGCACGACCCTCCTGGATGGCCCATACCACCAGAGACTGGCCTCTGTGCATGTCGCCGGCGGTAAATACCTTGCCGCTCTTTGCCTGCGTCTGATAGTGATTCTCGTCTGCCGTCACCACAGTGCTGCGCTGTGAAAGCGCAGTGCCGAAGGCCTCCGGTACATACTTCTCCGCCCCGAGGAAGCCGGCTGCAATGAGCAGCAGCTCGCAGGGGATGGTCTTCTCACTGCCCTCTACGAAGCTCAGCTGACGGTTCTCGAACTTCACCTTCACCAGTGTCACCGACTTCAGGTTGCCCTTCTTGTCGCACTCCACAGACTTGACCGTGGACTCATAGACCCGGGGATCATGCCCGAAGACCTCGATGCTTTCCTGCTGACCGTAGTCCACCTTCAGCACCTTCGGCCACTCCGGCCACGGGTTCGACGCCGCTCTCTCCACCGGCGGCTCCGGCATCATCTCCACCTGCGTCACCGACTTGCAGCCCTGCCGGATCGACGTGCCCACACAGTCATTGCCCGTGTCGCCGCCGCCGATGATCACCACATTTTTGCCCTTCGCCGAGTAGGCCGGAGCGACCTCTGAACGGCTTCTCAGAGCTCTTGTCTGCTGTGACAGGAAGTCCAC
>CAVELT010000002.1:2174-11569 GCA_963616545.1 Dysosmobacter segnis
CCCCGCTTATACGCCTCCTCAATGAGATACAGCTCGTTCTCATGTGTGGAAACCGGCTTGTCATGAAGTCCCTCAATACAAGCCTTTTCACAGAGCGCCGGGCAGACTCTGCCTGTAAACTCCGGGAAATTGTTGTGCTTCAGAAGACGGGCAAGCCCGTGGCTCACCTGTCCCTGATAAACGGAGTCATTCCACTCCGGGATGAGATTGTGCAGCGGGCAGCCGGTATACATGCCGTTCAGCTTCATGCCGGACTGACACAGCGGTACGCCGCAGCTCATGCAGCGGGCACCCTGACATTTCCGCTCCTCCTCTCCGATTTGTACATGAAATTCCTGAAAGCCCTTGATGCGCTCTGCTACCGGAATCACTTTATTGTCAACACGATCATACTCCAGAAAACCTGTTACCTTACCCATTTGTTACTCCTTTCTTCCGATCTCACGCAAACATAGACTTGAAGGCTTCCATTTCCGCATTTTCATGGGAGATACCGTTCTCCTCAAAGCGGCTGATGGCAACCAGTACCTTCTGATAGTCTGTCGGTACGATCTTCTTGAAATAAGGAACGTAATGGTCAAAGTCAGACAGAATCTCCTTGCCCTTCTTCGAATCCGTTTCCCGCACGAAATCCTTCAGGATTTCCTTCAGCTCCTTGATGTCATACTTATCGCTGAGCTCCTGCAGCGTCACCATATCCTTGTTCATGCGGAGATACAGCGTATGATCCATATCCAGCACGTAGGCGATACCGCCGGACATACCGGCTGCAAAGTTCTTTCCGGTCATGCCCAGGATCACGGCCTTACCGCCGGTCATGTACTCCAGACCATGGTCGCCGCAGCCCTCTGCCACTGCAACGGCACCGGAGTTACGCACACAGAAGCGTTCGCCGGCGATGCCGTCTACATAGCACTTGCCGGAGGTAGCACCGTAAAGCGCCACGTTTCCGATGATGATGTTCTTGTCCGCCGCAAAGGCAGCGTTCTCCGGCGGCGTCACAATGAGCTTGCCGCCGCTCAGTCCCTTGCCGAAGCCGTCATTGGCATCTCCGTGCAGCTTGATGGTCATGCCCTTCGGGATGAACGCACCGAAGCTCTGTCCGCCGCCGCCGTAGGCCTGAATGGTATAGAGATCCTCAGGCAGTGTGTCGGAGAAGCGCTTGCTGATCTCGGAGCCCATGATGGTACCGAAGCTCCGGTTGATGCTGGATACCTGTACGGTCACCTCATGCTTTGTCTGTGCCTTAAAGGCTTTCTCAAAGGCAGGAAGCAGCACAGCCTCATCCAGAGACTTCTCCAGATGGAAATTGTAAACGGCCTTCTCATCGAAGTGACGAAGCTCCTCCGGTGCCTGGGCAAAGCTTGTGTCCAGAATGCCGGAAAGATCCACCAGCTCCGCCCGCTTGGAGGCCTGATGCTCCTTCATCCTCAGGCAGTCGGTACGGCCCACCATCTCGTTGACGGTACGGAAGCCCAGCTTCGCCATGTATTCACGAAGCTCCTCGGCGATGTAGCGCATGAAGTTCTCAATGTACTCCGGCTTGCCCATGAAGCGCTTCCGCAGCTTCTCGTTCTGGGTTGCCACACCGAAGGGGCAGGTATCCTTGCTGCAGACACGCATCATCATGCAGCCCATGGTCACCAGAACGGCAGTGGCAAAGCCGTACTCCTCAGCACCCAGAAGGGCAGCGATCGCCACATCACGGCCGCTCATGAGCTTGCCGTCGGTCTCCAGAATCACGCGGTTGCGGAGGCCGTTCTCACAAAGGGCCTTGTGTGCCTCTGCCAGTCCCAGCTCCCAGGGAAGGCCGGCATGATGAATGGAGCTGAGCGGAGCCGCACCGGTACCGCCGTCATAGCCGGAGATCAGGATGACCTGGGCACCGGCCTTGGCAACGCCGGAGGCAATAGTGCCGACGCCGGCCTCAGAAACCAGCTTCACTGAAATTCTTGCGCCGCGGTTGGCATTCTTCAGGTCAAAGATCAGCTGTGCCAGATCCTCGATGGAGTAGATGTCATGGTGCGGCGGCGGGGAGATCAGAGACACACCCGGTGTGGAGAAACGGATCTTTGCCACCCACGGGTATACCTTCTTGCCGGGCAGATGTCCGCCCTCGCCGGGCTTTGCGCCCTGTGCCATCTTGATCTGGATCTCCTTTGCGGAATTCAGATACTCGGAGGTCACGCCGAAACGACCGGAAGCCACCTGCTTGATGGCAGAGTTCTTCTCCGTGCCGAAGCGGGACTTATTCTCACCGCCCTCACCGGTATTGGACTTCGCACCCAGCCGGTTCATGGCAATGGCCATACACTCATGTGCCTCCTCGGAAATCGAGCCGTAGGACATGGCACCGGTCTTGAAGCGCTTCACGATGGAATCCACCGACTCTACCTCAGAAATGGGGATGGGCTCGTTGACCGGGGCAAACTCCACCAGACTCCGCAGCGTATGCGGACGGGCCTCATCATCCACCATGGCCGTATACTGCTTGAAGCGCTGATAATCGCTGTTCCATACAGACTGCTGCAGTGCCACAATGGTCTCCGGGTTGTAGAGATGATCCTCTGTGCCCTTGCCGGAACGGAGGTCATGGAAGCCGGTGGAATCCAGTGTGGTATCCACGCCGAGACCCATGGGGTCGAAGGCATGATCATGCCGGAAGTTCACCGCCTCGGCGATCTCCTTCAGGCCGATGCCGCCCACACGGCTGACAGTGCCGGTGAAATACTTATCCACCAGCTCCTTGCTGAGACCGATGGCCTCAAAGATCTTGGCAGACTGATAGGACTGGATCGTGGAAATACCCATCTTCGCGGAAATCTTGACGATACCGTTGAGGATGGCCTTGTTGTAGTCCTTGATGGCAGTATGATAGTCCTTGTCCAGGAGGCCAATGTTGACCATCTCGGAGATGCACTCGTGCGCCAGGTAGGGATTGATGGCGCGGGCACCGAAGCCGAGAATAGTAGCAAACTGGTGTACATCTCTAGGCTCGCCGGACTCCAGGATCAGAGACACCTGGGTGCGCTTCTTGGTGCGTACCAGATGCTGCTCCACAGAGGAAACGGCCAGCAGGGACGGGATCGGCACATGGTTCTCATCGACGCCGCGATCCGAGAGGATGATAATGTTGTAGCCGTTCGCATAGGCGCGATCCACCGAGATATTCAGCTGCTCCAGTGCCTTCTCCAGAGAGGTGTTCTTATAATAAAGAAGAGAAATCACCTTGGTGCGGAAGCCCGGCTGGTTCAGCTGCTTGATCTTCATCAGCTCCACGCCGGTGAGGATAGGATTGTCCACCTCCAGCATGGTGCAGTTGTCGCTCTTCTCCTCCAGAAGATTTCCGTCGGAGCCGATATATACGGTGGTATCCGTTACGATCTTCTCACGAAGAGAGTCGATGGGCGGGTTGGTTACCTGCGCAAAGAGCTGCTTAAAGTAGTAGAACAGGGGCTGATGCTGCTTGGACAGCACGGCCAACGGGATATCATGACCCATGGAAGCCGTATTCTCCACGCCGTTCATCGCCATGGAGCGGATAGAGCTGGTCACATCGTCATAGGTATAGCCGAACACCTTGTACAGGCGGTCACGTACGGCCTGCGGATGCTCCGGAATCTTCTTATTGGGAATAGACAGCTCATCCAGATGCAGCAGCTTCCGATCCAGCCACTCACCGTAGGGCTGACGGCTGGCATAAAATTCCTTACACTCCTCATCAGAGATGATGCGCTTCTGCTTGGTATCCACCAGCAGCATCTTGCCCGGTGTGAGACGGCTTTTTGCCACAATATGCTCTGCCGGAATATCCAGAACACCTACCTCAGAGGAGAGAATCAGCCGCTGATCATCGGTGATGTAGTAGCGGGACGGACGCAGTCCGTTTCGATCCAGGGTTGCTCCTACCAGCTCGCCGTCGCTGAAGAGAATGGCAGCCGGACCGTCCCAGGGCTCCATCATGGTAGCATAATAATGATAGAAATCCTTCCGGCTCTCCTTCATGAAGCGGTTGTGCTTCCAGGGCTCGGGAATGATGGCCATCATGGCGAGCGGCAGATCCATGCCGTTCATGTACAGGAACTCCAGGGTATTGTCCAGCATGGCAGAATCGGAGGCCGGCTTCGGAATTACCGGGAAGATCTTGTCGATGTTCTTCTCCAGCAGCGGGCTGGACATGGTTTCCTCACGGGCCAGCATTCTATCGATGTTTCCGCGGATGGTATTGATCTCACCGTTATGGGCAATCATGCGGTACGGATGGGCACGCTCCCAGCTCGGGGTGGTATTGGTGGAGAAACGGGAATGCACGATGGCAATGGCCGTCTTATAGAGCGGGCTTCTGAGATCATCGAAGAACTGCCGCAGCTGCTTTACCAGGAACATACCCTTGTAGACAATGGTTCTGGAGGACAGAGAACAGATATAGGTATCCTCAGAGGACTGCTCAAACTCTCTCCGCAGCACAAACAGTGCCCGGTCAAATTCGAAGCCCGGCTGCAGATTTTCCGGCCGCTTCAGGAGCACCTGCTCGATCTCCGGCATACAGTTTCTTGCCAGATCGCCGAGGATCTCCGGATGTACCGGCACCTTTCTCCAGCCCAGCACAGTGAAGCCGCTCTTCTCGGCAATCACATCGAACATGCGCTTTGCCAGAATGTTCTTCAGATGATCTGTGGGAAGAAAGAACATGCCGACACCGTAATCGCCGGCCTGCAGATTCTCCTGGATCCCCATCTCCTTAAATACGCTCTGATAAAAGGTATCAGAAAGCTGAACAAGAATACCAACACCATCTCCTACCTTACCGGTAGCATCCTTACCTGCACGATGCTCCAGCTTCTCCACAATCGTCAGGGCATCATCCAGCACCCGATTGTCCTGGTGTCCGTCAATGTTTACCACCGCACCGATACCACAGGCATCATGATCCTGCGGCAGATGCTGCAGATAATCCTGGTATTCCTTTTCAGAAAATGCTTTTGATTTCATTTTTTCTACTCCCTAAGTGTTGAAAACAGTTACAGTGATTTTTTATATGCAATTGCCCAGCACCTCACGAAATGAAGGAAAATCGTGCTGTGCTGAGCAAAAATTCCGTTGAAACGGAGCTGTTTATTTGCCTTTTTGCTTATCTCAGTGAGAAGAGCAGATCATCATAGGTCGGGTACGGAAGGTACTCCTCCGGGATCAGAGCCTCAGCCTCATCCACCGGCGCACGAAGGGCATCCATATCTGTCAGAATTGTCTTGTAATAGAACTCTGCGCACTCCAGTGCATCGGCCTTCGTCTCAGCCTCAGCGGTATCCTTTACCAGAGCCGTCATCGCAGCGGAGATCTTTGCGCCGCAGTCAGACAGCTTGCTGATGATGCCCTCCTCAAAGCTGGTATCTGCTGCAGAAAGCAGAGCCTTCTTGTCCAGCGCCTCCTTGGTCAGGGCACCCTGGTACTTCACAAGTGCAGAGGTGAAATCCTTCTTCACCATCTCCTGCATAGCCAGGGACTCGATATGGATGGTCTTGGAATAGTTCTCCAGAAGGATCTCATATCTGGAACGAATCTCGGTCTCTGTGAAGATGTGATGCTTCTCAAAGAGCGCAATATTCTTCTCATCAAGCAGCTGCGGCATAGCATCCGGAAGAGACTTCAGGTTGAAGAGGCCTCTCTTCTCTGCTTCCTCTACCCACTCATCGGTATAGCCGTTGCCGTTGAAGAGGATTCTCTTGTGAGATACATAGGTCTCACGCAGCAGCTTCATCAGTGCATCAGCAAGCTCATCCTCCGGAAGATCCTTCAGTGCCTTGTAGATGTCCTCCAGCTTGTCTGCTACTGCTGTGTTCAGGATAACGTTGGGATCTGCCACAGACTGAGATGATCCCGGCATACGGAACTCAAACTTATTTCCTGTGAAGGCGAAGGGTGATGTTCTGTTGCGGTCTGTGTTGTCCTGTGTGAAGTGCGGCAGCACATGCGCACCGATCTGCAGCTCCTTCTTCTCAGAGCTGTGGAAATCCTCACCGGTCTCAAGAGCAGCCAGGACTCTCTTCAGCTCGTCGCCGACAAAAATGGAAACGATGGCAGGAGGTGCCTCGTTGGCGCCCAGACGATGATCGTTGCCGGCACTTGCCACGGAAATTCTCATGAGATCTGCATAATCATCCACAGCAGCGATGGTTGCCACCAGGAAGGTCAGGAACGGCAGATTCTCCATCGGCGCCTTGCCCGGATCCAGCAGGTTCAGTCCGGTATTGGTTACCATGGACCAGTTGTTGTGCTTACCGGAGCCGTTGACACCCTCGAAGGGCTTCTCGTGCAGAAGACATGCATAGTGGTGCTGGTCAGCGACCTTCTTCATGATCTCCATGGTCAGCTGGTTGTGGTCTACGGCAATGTTGGCGGTTTCAAAAACCGGTGCCAGCTCATGCTGTGACGGCGCTACCTCGTTGTGCTTGGTCTTGGCCGGAACGCCCAGCTTCCAGAGCTCCTCATCCAGATCGTGCATATAAGCGGATACCTTCGGCTTCAGCACACCGAAGTAATGATCCTCCATCTCCTGTCCCTTGGGAGCCGGTGCACCGATGAGGGTTCTGCCGCAAAGGAGCAGGTCCTTTCTGGCGGTATACATATCCTTATCAATAAGGAAGTATTCCTGCTCGGAGCCCACTGTGGTGTCCACATGTGTTACATCCTTGTAGCCCATAAGCTGCAGGAGACGAACGGCTTCCTTGTTCAGAGCCTCCATAGAACGCAGCAGCGGTGTCTTCTTGTCCAATGCCTCGCCGCCGTAGCTGCAGAAGGCAGTCGGAATATACAGTGTGCCGTCCTTAATGAAGGCCGGTGAGCTGGGATCCCATGCGGTATAGCCTCTGGCCTCGAAGGTAGCTCTCAGACCGCCTGAAGGGAAGGAGGAAGCATCCGGCTCGCCCTTTACCAGCTCCTTGCCGGAGAACTCCATCACAGCCTGTCCGTCCGCACTCGGGGAAATGAAGCTGTCATGCTTCTCTGCTGTCAGTCCTGTCATCGGCTGGAACCAATGCGTGAAGTGTGTGGCACCATGCTCCATTGCCCATTCCTTCATTGCGGCTGCAACGGTATTCGCTACATCCAGCTCCAGGTGAGTCCCATTCTGAATGGTCTTATGGATGGCCCGGTATACATCCTTCGGAAGACGCTCGCGCATGATCTTGTCGTTGAAGACCAGGCTGCCATACATTTCAGGAATTGATTTCTTTTTCATATGCTCCCTCCATTTTTGAAATCATCTGCTATAAAAAAAGGGAACAGGGATGCTTTCGGCTTAGCCGGAACATCCTTGTTCCCTGTAATTTATAGTATTTACGGCGGCACCTCAGAAGCAGATCTCCTCTTTGTATCTGCTTTCCGGGACGCCCTTGCCCTATGCCAAAAGTATAAGCATTCCCGTTCGCTTGTCAAGAAACATTTTCGGGAAATCCATAACAATCTTTCATGTAAGCTATACCGCCGCGGGCTCTTCCGGCATCCTGCGCCGAAGACATTACCATAAGAAGAAAGTCGATCCGGCGGGCAAATCCGGAGCGCTTTTTGAAAAAGCCCTTGACAAACATTTATCGACGCGCGATAATTCAGACCATCATGAACGGCAAAGGCGTCGCGAACATTCGCAGAGTCTCTGCCGTTCTTTTTGTTTAAGGGGAGTATATAACTATGTGTTCAATTATTGGTTTTTGTGACGCCCGCGTCGCAGAAGAGGTAGTCAAAAAAGCGCTGGCCATTACGAAGTCCCGAGGCCCGGACGATTCCAGAATTGTCGATACCGGAAACGGTTATCTCGGCTTCAACCGTCTGGCCATCATGGGTCTCACCGCCAGCGGCATGCAGCCCTTCGGGCATCTCGGATCCTACGTGGTCTGCAACGGAGAGATTTACAACTTCCGTCCCCGGAAGAAGGAGCTGGAGGAAAAGGGTTACACCTTCCAGAGCGATTCGGATTGTGAGATTCTTCTTCCATTATATGAGGAGCTCGGCACAGAGATGTTCAAGACGCTGGACGCTGAGTTCGCCATGATCATCTACGACGCAAAGACCGATTCCTATATCGCAGCTCGCGATCCCATCGGCATCCGTCCTCTCTACTACGGATATGTGGATAATGCTGACGAGACCCACGAAAAGGGCACACTGGCCTTTGCCTCTGAGCCGAAGAATCTGGTGGGACTTTGCGGAGAGATCCTTCCCTTCCCGCCGGGACACTACTATAAGGACGGCGAATTTCACTGCTACCGGGATCTCACCGATGTAAAATCCTACACCGATGACGGTCTGGAGGGCATTGCCAAGAACATCCACGATCTTCTGGTAAAGGGCATTGAGAAGCGTCTCGATGCAGATGCACCGGTGGGCTTCCTGCTCTCCGGCGGTCTGGATTCCTCTCTGGTCTGTGCCGTAGCAGCAAAGCTTTCCGACAAGCCCATTGAGACCTATGCCATCGGCATGGATACAGATGCCATTGATCTTAAGTATGCCCGTGAGGTAGCTGACTTTATCGGCTCCAACCATCATGAGGTCATCATCACCAAGGAGGATGTGGTAAATGCCCTGGAGCCGGTGGTGAAGACACTGGGCACCTACGACATTACCACCATCCGTGCTTCCATCGGTATGTACCTGGTATGCAAGTACATCCATGAGAACAGTGCTCTCCGGGTTCTTCTGACCGGTGAGATTTCCGACGAGCTCTTCGGCTATAAGTATACAGACTTCGCCCCCAGCAAGGAGGAATTCCAGAAGGAGGCCGAGAAGCGTATCCGCGAGCTTCATATGTATGATGTGCTTCGTGCCGACCGCTGCATCAGTGTAAACAGTCTGGAGGCCCGGGTTCCCTTCGGTGATCTGGATTTTGTGGACTATGTGATGCACATCGATCCGGCCCGGAAGATGAATACCTATAACAAGGGTAAGTATCTTCTCCGCCATGCCTTTGAGGAGGATCACATCCTTCCCGAGGATATTCTGATGCGTGAGAAGGCTGCCTTCTCCGATGCCGTCGGTCATTCCCTGAAGGACGATCTGGCAGAGTTTGCAGAGGCCCACTACACCGATGCAGAGTTCGAGGAAAAGCGTCAGAAGTATACCCATGCACAGCCCTTCACCAAGGAGTCGCTGCTCTACCGTGAGCTCTTTGAGAAATACTATCCCGGTCAGTCTCAGATGGTTCTGGACTTCTGGATGCCCAACAAGACCTGGCCCGGCTGCAATGTGAATGATCCTTCCGCCAGAGTTCTCTCCAACTACGGAGACTCCGGCAAATAATCGAGGCGGTTTTCCGCCGTATATATGTGGTGACCGGCATTTATGCCGTTAACCTATACTCCCTAAATAGGTGGCCGATCCGCTTGGATCGGTCACTTTTGCGT
>CAVELT010000003.1:0-6880 GCA_963616545.1 Dysosmobacter segnis
GGTCCCTAGCAACAAGCGTGAATCGAAGAAAAGACGAAGCGGGCAGTATCCTTTTCAGGGTGCTGCCCTTTTTGATACTTCGGCATAGATCTCATTGATTTGAGGAAAGATTATGAAAAACAATGCTGCAAAGCGCGTGAGTCTCTACGGTCTGCTGCTGGCGCTGAGCATGGTGCTGAGCTATGTGGAGGCAATTCTGCCGGTAAACATCGGCATCCCCGGGGTGAAGCTGGGGCTGCCGAATCTTGTGACCGTAACCGGACTCTACACTCTGGGCGTGGTGCCCACCATGCTGATCAGCTTCCTTCGCATCCTGCTGGTGGCCGCTACCTTCGGCAATGCCATGACCCTGTGTTATTCCTTAAGCGGCTTTCTCCTGAGCCTGGCGGCGATGCTCCTGCTGCGGCGCCTGGGCGGGTTTTCCTCCGTCACCGTGAGCATCTGCGGCGGTGTTATGCATAACATCGGGCAGCTTCTCGCAGCGGTATTCCTTCTGCATTCTGCGGTCCTATTCTATTATTTTCCGGTGCTTCTCGGAGCCGGCATGGCGGCAGGGGCGGTGATCGGACTCCTGGCGGGGCTTGTGCAGCAGCGCATCCGGCATTTTCTCAAAAGCCTGTAAAGCGTCTGTTCTCTTGACAAGCGGAAAAAGCTGTATATAATCTCTATCAAGGCTGCATAAGTATGCATGACCTTTTGGAGAGGAGAGTAAGATTATGAAGAAATTAACAGCAATTGCAATGGCAGCATTCGCAGCGCTTTCTGTAAGCGCCTGCGGCTCCGGCAGCACAGCGACAACAACAGCTGCGGCAACTACCGCGGCAGCAGAGGAAGCAGCAACTACTGCAGCAGGCACAGATGCTGCAGCAGAGACTGAGGCAGCAGGTGATTCCTCCTATGCCGGCAAGACCCTGATCATGGCCACCAATGCAGAGTTCCCGCCTTATGAGTATCATGACGGCAATGAGATCGTGGGCATCGATGTGGAGATTGCGCGGGCCATCGCTGAGCAGATGGGTGCGGATTTTGAGGTTTCCGACATTGCCTTCGATTCCATCATCCCGGCTGTACAGGCCGGAAAGGCAGACTTCGGTGCAGCCGGCATGACCATTACAGAGGATCGTAAGACCCAGGTGGATTTCTCCGACAGCTACGCAAGCGCTGTACAGGCTGTTATTGTGAAGGAGGATTCCGATATCACAGGCATCGATGACCTTCAGGGCAAGATGATCGGCGTACAGCAGGGAACCACCGGCGACATTTATTCCACAGACGATTTCGGTGAGGACAATGTACAGCGTTTCCCGAAGGGTGCAGATGCCGTAACCGCACTGCAGAGCGGCAAGGTAGACGCCGTGATCATCGACAACAACCCGGCAAAGGTTTTCGTTGAGCAGAACGAGGGTCTGAAGCTTCTGGATTCCCCGTATGCTGAGGAAAATTATGCCATCTGCGTAAAGAAGGGCAACACTGAGCTTCTGGACGGCATCAACGCAGCCATTAAGGAGCTGAAGGATTCCGGCAAGCTGGATGAAATTGTTGCAAAATACATCACAGCAGAGTAAAGTAAAATACAGTGTGATGGCAGGGTGGCGTCGCTTCGGCGGCGCCATTTCTGCAATAAAGGGGAAATGACGGCTGCAGCAGGAATGGAGGGGACAGCGTGAGTATCAAAGAGAAACTGTACATGAATCTGGTGAAGGATCAGCGATGGCTGTATCTGGCGAACGGCACAAAGAATACGCTGATCATAACGGCCTTCGCCCTGCTGATCGGTATCATTGTGGGCTTTGTGATCGCGGTGATCCGGGCAACCCATGACAAGACAGGCAAGCTTAAGTTCGCGGATGCCGTTTGCCGCCTCTATCTTACGGTGATCCGCGGCACGCCTTCTGTGGTACAGCTCATGATCGCCTACTACTGTATCTTTACGGCACGCTTCTTTACCGGCATCTTTGTGGCATCCATCGCCTTCGGTCTGAACTCGGCGGCCTATGTGGCGGAGATCATCCGCTCCGGCATCATGTCCATCCCTAACGGACAGATGGAGGCAGGACGGTCCCTGGGCTTCAACTACAATGAGACCATGCGCTTCATTATCATGCCGCAGGCACTGAAGAATGTGCTGCCGGCCATTTTCAACGAGTTCATCGTTCTCATCAAGGAGACCTCTGTGGCCGGCTATGTGGGCGTGCAGGATCTCACCAAGGGCGGTGACATTATCCGGTCCAGAACCTACGATTCCTGGACCTCCCTGCTGATGGTGGCCTTCATTTATCTCGTATTGACGCTTGGACTCACCAGACTGGAGAAGCGTTTTGAAAGGAGAATGAGACAGAATGAGCGATAAGACATATGAAAAGGGCGATGTACTCATTGACGTGCAGCAGCTTTCAAAGCGCTTTGGCGAGCTGACGGTGCTGAACAGCATTTCCACCAAGATCCGGAAGGGCGAGGTGGTCTGTGTGATCGGACCCTCCGGCTCCGGAAAATCCACCTTCCTGCGCTGCCTGAATCTGCTGGAAACGCCTACGGACGGACATATTCTGGTGGAGGAGAAGGACATCACAGATCCGAAGGCGGATGTGGACAAGCTGCGGCAGAAGATGGGCATGGTGTTCCAGCAGTTCAATCTTTTCCCGCACATGAGCATTCTGGACAACCTGACGCTGGCGCCCATGAAGCTGCTGCACCGCAGCAAGGCTGAGGCAGAAAAGGAGGCCCTGGAGCTTCTGGATCGGGTCGGACTGCGGGAGAAGGCACAGAATTTCCCGCTGCAGCTTTCCGGCGGACAGCAGCAGCGTGTGGCCATTGTCCGGGCTCTGGCCATGCACCCGGATGTGATGCTCTTTGATGAGCCGACCTCCGCGCTGGATCCGGAGATGGTCGGCGAGGTGCTGCAGGTTATGAAGCAGCTTGCAGAAGAAGACATGACCATGGTGGTGGTAACGCATGAGATGGGCTTCGCCCGGGAGGTGGCAGACCGTGTCATGTTCCTGGAGGGCGGCAACTTCGTCACAGAGGCCGCGCCGGAGGAATTCTTCGCGCACCAGGACAATCCCCGCCTGAAGGCATTTCTATCGAAGGTGCTGTAAGCGGGCTTGAAGAGAAGTGCGAAACGTGTTATGATGAGTCGACAAACGTAAGTTTGCCGACTTTTTTGCTGTTATCCACTTAAAGAGGTTTTCAGAAATGGAAAAAAAATATATCAAGATCCGGGGCGCCGGTGAGCACAATCTGAAGCACATTGATCTGGATATCCCGCGGGATGAGTTGGTGGTGCTGACGGGACTTTCCGGCTCCGGCAAATCCTCCCTGGCCTTCGATACCATCTATGCGGAGGGACAGCGGAGATACATGGAGTCGCTGTCCTCCTATGCCCGGCAGTTCCTGGGACAGATGGAGAAGCCGGAGGTGGAGTCCATTGAGGGGCTGTCTCCGGCCATTTCCATCGATCAGAAATCCACCAACCGGAATCCTCGTTCTACCGTGGGAACTGTCACAGAGATCTATGACTATCTCCGCCTTCTGTATGCGCGGATCGGTATTCCCCACTGCCCGAAGTGCGGCCGGGAGATCAAGCGGCAGACTGTGGATGAAATGGTGGACCAGCTTTTGTGCCTGCCGGAGAGTACGCGGATCCAGCTTCTGGCGCCTATCGTCCGCGGTAAGAAGGGCATGCATGAGAAGGTGCTGTCCAGTGCCCGGAAATCCGGCTATGTGCGGGTGCGCATCGACGGCAATATGTATGATCTGGCGGAGGAGATCAAGCTGGAGAAGAACCTGCGGCATACCATTGAAATTGTGGTGGATCGTCTGGTGGTCCGCCCGGGCATTGGCAAGCGCCTTGCCGAGTCCATTGAACAGGCGGTGGCCCTGTCGGACGGACTGCTGACGGTGGATGTCATCGGCGGAGAGCCTATGAACCTGTCTACCAGCTTTGCCTGCCCGGACTGCGGCGTCAGCATCGAGGAGATCGAGCCCCGCAGCTTTTCCTTCAACAATCCCTTCGGTGCCTGTCCGGAGTGCTTCGGTCTCGGCTCCAAGTCGGAGTTTGATGTGGCGCTGATGATCCCGGATGAGAGCCTGTCCCTGAACCAGGGCGCCATTTCTGTGCTGGGCTGGATGAATTCAAAGGATGAGGGAAGCTTCAGCCACGCCATGCTGATCTCCTTGTCGGAGGCCTATCATTTCAGTCTGGATACACCCTTTGCCGAGCTGAGCCCGGAGGCCCGGGACGTCATTCTGAACGGCACCCACGGGGAGAAGGTGACGGTGCATTACAAGTCTCAGTTTGGCCGCGGGAATGTCCATCATGTGGCCTTCGAGGGGCTGGTGGAAAATGTGAATCGTCGCTACAAGGAATGCTTTTCCGACAAAATGAAGGCAGAGTATGAGCAGTTTATGCGGGTTACGCCCTGTCCGGCCTGCCATGGTGCCAGACTGAAGCCGTCTTCGCTGGCGGTGACCGTCGGCAATCTCAATATCCATGCATTGACCGAGCTTTCCATGGAGAAGTTCTATGACTGGCTGGAGAAGCTGGAGCTCACGGAGACGCAGCACAAGATCGGTGATCTCGTGATCCGGGAGATCCGCGCCCGCAGCCGCTTTATGCTGGATGTGGGACTGGATTATCTCAGCCTGTCCCGGGCGGCGGGAACCCTGTCCGGCGGTGAAGCCCAGCGTATCCGCCTGGCCACGCAGATCGGCTCCGGCCTGGTAGGGGTTGCCTATATTCTGGATGAGCCCAGCATCGGACTGCACCAGCGGGACAATGACCGTCTCATTGCCACGCTGAAGCATCTTCGGGATCTAGGCAACTCCGTTATCGTAGTAGAGCATGACGAGGACACCATGCGGGCAGCGGATTTCATTGTGGATATCGGACCCGGTGCCGGTGAGAACGGAGGACGGGTGGTGGCCAAGGGTACGGCAGAGGAAATCATGCAGGTGCCCGAAAGCATTACCGGACAGTACCTGAGCGGAAAGAAGAAGATCGCGGTGCCGAAGATGCGGCGTGAACCGCGAGGCTGGCTTACGGTGCGGAATGCCCGGGAGAATAACCTGAAGAATATCGATGTGGCGTTCCCCTTGGGCGTATTTACCTGTGTGGCCGGCGTCTCCGGCTCAGGCAAATCCTCTCTTGTGAACGAGATTCTCTATAAGACGCTCGCCAAGAAGCTGAACCGGGCCCGCACCATTCCGGGAAAGCACGGGAGCATCGAGGGACTGGAGCAGCTGGACAAGGTCATCAGCATCGACCAGAGCCCCATCGGCCGCACACCCCGCTCCAATCCGGCCACCTATACCGGTGTCTTCGATCTGATCCGGGATCTCTTTGCGGCCACCAGCGATGCCAAGGCCAGGGGCTACAGCAAGGGACGCTTCTCCTTCAATGTGAAGGGAGGCCGCTGCGAGGCCTGCTCCGGTGACGGCATTGTGAAGATTGAGATGCATTTCCTGCCGGATGTCTATGTGCCCTGCGAGGTCTGCGGCGGCAAGCGCTACAACCGGGAAACGCTGGATGTGAAGTACAAGGGAAAGAACATTTATGATGTGCTGAACATGACGGTGGAGGAGGCACTGGAATTCTTTAAGAACGTGCCCTCCATTACCCGGAAGATCCAGACACTCAATGATGTGGGACTCGGCTATGTGCGGCTGGGGCAGCCCAGCACCGAGCTGTCCGGGGGCGAGGCCCAGCGCATTAAGCTGGCGGCCGAGCTGAGCCGCCGCGGCACGGGAAAGACCGTTTATATCCTGGATGAGCCCACCACCGGCCTGCATTTTGAAGACGTGAACCGTCTCGTGCAGATGCTGGATCAGCTGGCGGCCAACGGCAATACCGTTGTGGTGATCGAGCACAATCTGGATGTGATCAAGTGTGCCGACTATATCATCGATATCGGTCCGGAGGGCGGTGACCGAGGCGGCACCGTGGTGGCTTCCGGCACACCGGAGGAGATTGTCAAAGAGAAAAAATCCTATACCGGGAAATATCTGGCGCGCTACCTGAAGTAAGGTGAAGGAGGGCGCGCTCCGGCAGGGCTGGGAAAATGTCGTCAGCGCCGGTCGTGGGGCTGACGGCGGCGGTCCGGCGTTTCCTTCAGATTCGGATCCGGACTGGGTTTGCGCAAATCGTAGTATTGCACAGCCGGATCTATCATATGCTCTGCGGATTTTTGGCGTTTTTCGTACTCATCTACCTTTTGGCGGCCGGCTTCCTTATCGAAAAACACATTGATGGCATTGGTGATGCTGTTTGTCAGTTCGTCCCGAAAGCCGTAGAAGTGTTCGGCGTATCGGCCGTTTCTGGGATTGTAATTGCCCTGAAGAAGAGAGTCCGGCGAAACCTCCAGGGCATCGGCCAGATCGAGGAGACCGGCAATTTTTGTGCCGGCAGTTCCTTTTTCAATGCGGGAGATGGAATTCGGCTGCATGTGACAGATCTCTGCCAACTGCTCCTGGGTGAGCTTTTTTCGTTTGCGGTACTTGCGCACGTTTTTGCCGAAAACCTCCCAGTTGATCTCCCGGGAATCCTCATTGTCTGATTGATTTCTGATGTTGTTCTGCATAATTCACTCCTAAGTCAATTCAATAACTATCACATAAAATCGACAAAAGTTATATTCATGGAAATGCAGAAAATCAGCATGAAATGTAGAAAAAGCGGATGAAAAGAATGCGGCAAATGATGAAAACAAACATTTCCGGTTGCGCCTTGTGCGTGGGATAAGCGGAAGCATAAACGGAGATTCTGAAAATTTCGTGAATTCAAGGCCTGCTTTGTTTACAGCAGCGGGAAAATCGGCTATACTTTAATTGATTCTATAAGGGCTTGTACCGGTTTCGACGGGGACGATGCAGCTTTAGAAGCTAT
>CAVELT010000004.1:0-4556 GCA_963616545.1 Dysosmobacter segnis
AAAAGTGCTTGCAATCCGCATCCATATTTGATAACATATGTGAGTCGCGATTCGAGCGGCGTTATTTTGTAAGAAGGAGGTGCAACCATGGCTAAATGTGCAATTTGTGAGAAGGCAGTTCACTTCGGTAATCAGGTAAGCCATTCACATAGAAGATCCAACAAGGTTTGGAAGGCTAACGTTAAGTCAGTTAGAGTAAAGGTAGATGGCGGTACAAAGAAGATGTATGTATGTACTTCCTGCTTAAGATCCGGAAAAGTTGAGCGTGCGATTGCAGGTAATGCTTAATTTGTCTGCATCATATGTTGAATGATTACGAGGGCATTGCGATGTGAGTCGTGATGCCTTTTTTCATATTCCGACGGGCTTCGCGACAGCCCGGCCGTCGGGATATGGCTTGCTTATAAGGCCTGTTATCGCGTATAATAAACGAAGTAAGTTTTGTATAACGAGCAATGAAGACAGAACAGGCTTGGAGGTATATATGAAGGGAACGATTGCTTCGAAAATGGGGCAGATCCAGATCACCCCGGAGGTTGTGGCCACCTATGCAGGTACCACTGCGGTGGAGTGCTTCGGCATTGTAGGCATGGCGAAGGTTTCCGTGAAGGAGGGAGGCTTTGCCCGCCTTCTCAAGAAGGAAAGTCTCACCAAGGGAATCTCTGTTTCGATCGTGGACAATGAGATCGATCTGGATTTCCATGTGATTGTGGCCTACGGCGTCAGCATTCAGGCTGTGGCGGACAATCTGGTGGAAAATGTACGCTATAAGGTCAGTGAATATACGGGCATGCATGTCCGCACGGTGAATGTCTTTGTCGAGGGCGTCAGAGTCATTGACTGAGGGAATGGAAATGAAGGAGGACGAAACCTTTGGGTAAGCAGATAGATGCAAAGCAGCTGCAGGCTGCCTTTCTGGCCGGTGCGGCCAGACTGCAGCAGAACAAGGAGCTGATCAATGAGCTGAATGTGTTCCCGGTGCCGGACGGCGACACGGGCACCAATATGACCATGACCATTATGTCAGCAGCACGGGATGTGGCGGAGATCACGGAGCCCACCATCGAGAACGTGGCGAAGGCCATGGCCGGCGGCTCCCTGCGCGGCGCCCGCGGCAACTCCGGCGTTATCCTGTCACAGCTCATCCGCGGATTCACCAAGGAGATCCGTGAGGAGGGCAGCATTGACAGTCTGGTACTGGCCAGAGCCTTTTCCAGAGCCGTAGAGACCGCCTACAAGGCAGTTATGAAGCCGAAGGAGGGCACCATTCTGACCGTGGCCAAGGGAATGGCGGACCGGATCACGGAGCTCTCCGTATCCCGGGAGGATACCCTGGAGCTGCTGCAGGAGGTCATTGCCTACGGCGAGGCCGTACTGCAGAAGACACCGGAGATGCTGCCGGTGCTGAAGGAGGCCGGCGTGGTGGATTCCGGCGGAGAGGGACTGATGACAGTCCTGCGGGGCGCACTGGCTTCGCTTTCCGGCGAGACCCTGGAGCTGGATCTTTCGGATGAGGGAAATGCAGCCCCTGCAGAGCGGAAGTCCCGGGGCGAGATTTCCACAGCGGACATCAAGTTCGGCTACTGCACGGAGTTCATGGTGAATGGCGATCATGAGTTTACCGATGAAGAGGTAGAGGGGCTGCGCAGCTGGCTGAATACCGTGGGCGACTCCATTGTCTGCTTCTCGGATGAAAACATCATCAAGGTCCATGTGCACACCAATCACCCGGGCAATGCGTTTGAGAAGGGCCTGACCCTGGGCTACCTTTCCAAGATGAAGGTGGACAACATGCGCCTGGAGCACCATGAGACCCTGATCAAGGATGCCTCCAAGCTGGCAGCGATGGAGAAGCTGGAGGAAGAAAAGCAGGCGCCGAAGAAGAAATACGGCTTCATTGCGGTTTGTGCCGGTGACGGCCTGAAGGGCATCTTCGAAGAGATCGGCGTGGATTATGTGATCTCCGGCGGACAGACCATGAACCCCTCCACCGAGGACATTCTGCAGGCGGCAGAGAAGCTGAACGCAGAGCACATTTATGTCCTGCCCAACAACAAGAACATCATCCTCGCGGCGAACCAGGCGGCGGAGCTGCTGGAGGGCAAGGATCTGCATGTGATTCCCAGCAAGACGATTCCCCAGGGCATCAGCGCCATGATCGGCTTTAACCCGGAGGCGGAGCCGGCGGAAAATGAGGCATCGATGCAGGAGGCACTTTCCCAGGTGAGCTCGGCCGAGGTCACTTATGCGGTGCGGAACACCACCATCGAGGGACATGAGATCAATGAAGGCGATATCATGTGCATCGGCGACAAGGGTCTCCTGGCTGTGGGCAAGGACCTGCAGGCGGTGACGAAGGATTCCCTGCAGGCACTCCTGACGGAGGATTCCGAAATTGTGACCCTGTACTACGGACAGGATGTTTCTGAGGAGGATGCAGAGGCCATGACGGCCTTCCTGCAGGATGCCTTCCCGGATGTAGAGGTGGAGCTGCAGTACGGCGGACAGCCGGTTTACTACTACTTCCTTTCTGCTGAATAAAAGAAGGAACAGACAGTGCGCTCCCTCCGGACCGATGAGTACGGAGGGGGCCTTTTTCTTTCCGGAGGTGCAAATGAAGCTAAGCGAATTGAAGGGGATCGGACCGAAGACGGAGACGCTTTTTCAGAAGCTGGGGCTCCGGGAGCCGACGGACCTGCTCTGGTATTTTCCGAGCTCCTACCTGAGCTTTCCGGCCCCCCGGGAGATCGGCGCCCTGGAGGAGGGCGAGGTGCAGGCCGTGGAATGTGTCCTGCAGAAGGATGCCGCCCTGTTCTCTGCCAACGGCCGAAAAACGATCAGCCTGAGCCTGCGGGACCGCAGCGGCAGCCTTCGGCTGACCTGGTTCAATGCCCCCTTTCTCAAAGCCCAGCTGAAGGCGGGCAGCCGCTTCGTGTTTTACGGGAGAGTCGGCCGCTACCAGGGGCAGCTGTGCATGACCCAGCCGAAGCTCTATGCGCCGGAGGAATATGCGAAAAAAACCGGCAGCTTCGAACCTGTGTATGCCCAGACCAAGGGCCTCAGCAATGCCCTGATCCGGAAAAGCGTGCAGCAGGCCCTGCTTCTGCTGGAGACCGGCCGACTTTCGACAGATCTCCGGGGCCGTCTTCTGCAGCAGGATTTTCTGCCGGCGGCGCTTCTGGAAAAGCGTGCCCTTCCGTCCATGACGGACACCATAGAGAAAATACATTTTCCGAAAACTGCAGAGGACTTCCGGCTGGCTCGAAAGCGCCTGAGCTACAACGAGCTCCTGCTGTTTTCGCTGGGCATGCTGGCGGGAAATCAGAAGGCGGAGCAGACCTCCGACTTCGTAACAGAGCGGAAGCCGGCGCTGGAGGGGATAATGCAGGCGCTCCCCTTTTCCCTGACGGAGGGACAGAAAACGGCCCTCGCGGAGATCCGGGGGGATATGGCCTCCGGACAGGTGATGAACCGTCTCCTGCAGGGCGATGTAGGCTCCGGAAAAACCGTCATTGCCATGCTGGCGATGCTGGAGATGGCCATGAACGGCTGCCAGGCCGCGCTGATGGCGCCGACGGAGATTCTGGCGGTGCAGCACTATGAGAAGCTGCAGGCACTCCTGGCGGCCAATGCCCTGCCGTATCATGCGGTGCTGCTGACGGGCTCTCTGACGGCTGCAGAGCGGGGAAAATGCTGTCGGGCCGTCGAAACGGGAGAGGCGGCACTGATCGTCGGCACCCATGCGCTCTTCCAGGAGGGCGTTCAGTACAAGTGCCTGGGGCTGGTGATCACGGATGAGCAGCACCGCTTCGGTGTCCGGCAGCGGAAGGCCCTGTCGGAGAAGGGCGGCCTGCCCCATATGCTGGGCATGTCCGCCACCCCGATTCCGCGCACATTGGCAAAGCTTCTCTATGCCGACTGCCGGGTATCGCGGCTCACGGAGCGCCCGGCGAACCGACTGCCCATCAAGAATGCGGTGATTCCCGCGGCGGATCGGGAGAAGGCCTGCCGCTTTATCTATCGCGAGCTGCGGGCCGGAAGACAGGCCTATGTGATCTGCCCCATGATCGAGGGCAACGATACCCTGGAGCTGGAAAATGTGGCCGAGACAACGGCACGGCTGCGCCGCATTTTTCCGTCGGAGGTACGGATTGAGGGACTGCACGGAAAGCTGAAGCCCCGGGAGAAGGAAGAGATCATGCTGCGCTTCCTGCGGCGGGAGATCGACATTCTGGTGTCCACCACGGTGGTGGAGGTCGGTGTGGACGTGCCCAATGCCACGGTGATGCTGGTGGAGAATGCGGAGCGCTTCGGCCTGGCGCAGCTGCACCAGCTCCGGGGCCGTGTGGGACGCTCCGATCTGCAGAGCTATTGTATCTTTGTGGACGCAAAGCATTCGGAAAAGTCCATGAAGCGGCTGGAAATATTGTCACATTCCAATGACGGCTTTCAGATCGCGGAGGAGGACCTCCGGCTGCGGGGACCGGGCGACATTCTGGGCGTTCGGCAGTCCGGCGAATTTGACTTTTCCATGGCGGATATCTATGAGGACCGGG
>CAVELT010000004.1:4700-7102 GCA_963616545.1 Dysosmobacter segnis
GACTGGACACAGGAAAAAACTTTACAAAGCGGGAACGGATACTTATGATAACAGGGACAAATGAGAGGAAGGATACGATATGAGAGTAATTGCAGGCAGTGCCAGACGACTGACCTTGAAAACCATTGATTCCATGGACACCCGTCCTACCACGGACCGCATCAAGGAAACCCTTTTCAATATGATACAGTTCGATATCCCGGGCTGCGATTTCCTGGATCTCTTTGCCGGCTCCGGCGGCATCGGCATTGAAGCCCTGTCCAGAGATGCCCGGCGGGCAGTCTTTGTGGACAACAATCCGAAGGCGGCGGCCTGCATCAATGAGAACCTGGCGCACACGCATTTTACCGACAGAGCCCAGGTGATCTCCGGGGACTACATGACAGCCCTGAATCGCCTGAAGGGAAAGGGCTACCGCTTCGGCATCGTGTTCATGGATCCGCCCTATCAGAACGGGCTGGAGAGAAAGGCGCTTCGCCTGATCCATGATATGGACTATGTGGATGACGACACCCTCTTTATCGTAGAGGGCGCCCTGGAGGACGACTTCGCGGATCTCGAGTCCCTGGGCTATGAGATTGTCCGGGAAAAGCTGTACAAGACAAACAAGCATGCCTTTCTGCGAAAGGCCGCGGTGCATGAGGGATAGGAAATGAAGATCGGACTCTATCCGGGTTCCTTTGATCCGATAACATTCGGACACCTGGATATCATTAAAAGAAGCGCGCAGGTGGTGGACCGGCTCATCGTCGGGGTGCTGGTCAACAGCGCAAAAAGCCCATTGTTTTCAATGGAGGAACGTGTTAAAATGATTCAAGATTTGACCTGTGACATGGAAAATGTGGAGGTCAGATCCTTTGACGGCCTGACAGTGGATTATGCGCACCGATGCGGTGCCGGCGTCATTGTCCGGGGGCTGCGGGCGGTAACGGATTTCGAGTACGAGCTGCAGCTGGCCCAGACCAACCGGGCGATTGCACCGGACATTGACACGATATTTTTCACGACCAATCTGAAGTATTCCTATCTGAGCTCCAGTATGGTGAAGGAGATCGCCGCCTATGACGGAGACATTCGCACCTTTGTGCCGGAGCTTGTGGCAAGGTGCACCGAGGAGAGAATGCAGGAACGCAGAGCGCAGCAGGCTGCTGAAAAAAATTCTAGAACACAGGGTGAGGTGTGACGATAAATGAGCAGAATTGAACAGCTGATCGGAGAGATCGAGGAGTATATTGACAGCTGCAAGTACCAGGCACTGTCCAATACAAAGATTCTTGTGAATAAGGAGGAGATGGAGGAGCTTCTGGTGGAGCTTCGTCTGCGGGTACCGGATGAGATCAAGAAGTACCAGAAGATCATTTCCCAGCAGGATGCCATCCTGAGCGATGCCAAGAGCCAGGCAGATACGATTCTGGCCGATGCGAAGCAGAAGTCGGAGCAGATGCTGTCCGAGAATGAAATCATGCAGCAGGCCTATGCCCAGGCCAATGCCCTGGTGCAGCAGGCCCAGAATCAGGCAGAATCCATCGTGAACAACGCCGTGTCCGATGCCAACAGTATCCGTACCAATGCCATCCGCTATACTGATGACATGCTGGCCAGCCTGGAGGCCATCCTCAGCCACTCCATGGACGGCGCCCAGAGCCGCTTCAATGATCTGATGACCTCTCTGAAGGGCACCTATGACATTGTCAGCACCAACCGCCGGGAGCTTTCCCAGTCCTTCAGCGGACAGACCGAGGAAACGGTTCAGCAGCAGGAGCCGGCAGCAGAGGCGGATGCTAATGCAGCCCAGCCGGAGGAGAGCAGCGAGGCCTGAGAAATCGGCAGACAACAGAATGATGAAAATGTTAAGGAGCACAGCAGCATATGCCGTGCTCCTTTTTGCTGTCCACTGGGCCTCGCTAGGGGGGCCGGTGGATTTAGTGCTTCAGCAGCATTGCCTTCACGGCAGTGTATTTCTTTTCCGGCACCGGGATTCGTTTGCCGTCTGTCATCGTCAAAGCAAAGCGCTCAATCGACTGCACATACAGCGGGTTCACGAGATAGCAGGAATGACAGCGAAGAAATTTGCCGGGCAGCCGCTTGTCAATGGCAGACAAGCGCTCTGTGCACTCAAATACCTGAGAAAACATATGGAGCTTTGTGTGATTTCCGATGCTTTCCATGTAGAGAATCTGCTCCGGACTCGTGTAGAGAATGGAGTGGTTGGTTCCTCTGAAGGACAGCTTCTCTGAGGACTCCGTATAAAGGGTCATATGCGCATGGTTTTCCAGGTAGTGCACCGGATAGATCGCGTCCCTGTCGTCATAGTCAATGGGATTGGAAATGTTGCACACCCGGATACGGGCAAGCTCCTTCTTGATCTCCCAGGTGAAATCGATGCGCTGGTAAACACGGTT
>CAVELT010000005.1:0-22479 GCA_963616545.1 Dysosmobacter segnis
GCCACAGAGCTGGAGTGGATGGACTGCTCCTCCGACTCCAGGGCATCCTTGGCGGAAACGCCCGCGGAGAGGTAACCCTCAAACTGCTGCAGGAACATGTCGTTCACCCGGAAGCCGTCCTCCGCGAGATCCCGGCGGATCTTCTTCTTGAGATCCGAGGTGGGCTTCCGCTCGCCCTTTTCTCCGGTGAGCTTCGCCATCTCGTTCCTAAGCGGATAATCGTATACCGTCACGTAGAGGTTCGTACCGAAGAGGATCTCGTTCTCGCCCTGCAAAAGCCGCAGCGTCTGCGCCAGAGACCGCATGTGCGTATTCAGCTCGATCTGCTTACTGGCCTTTCCGGTGCTGCCGCTCTGCTCGCTGATCTCCTCCATGGCCCGGTCGATCTGCCGGATGGACTTGTAACGGTCAAGGGGCTTCAGCTCCATCACCACCCGCGTGTTGGGCATATTGAAAAGCCGGGCACCCCAGGCATTGCCCACCAGGGTCGGGTACTTGGTGACCCGGAAGTTGTGGGTAATGAGACCGTCATACTTGGTGGTGCGGGGCGTGAAGCTGATGTTCTTCGGCAGGATCCAGTCCAGATACTGATCCGGACTCAGCTCGTAGGCCTCCCGCTCGTCGAACTCCACAGTATAATTGTATTTCAGGAAAATGGCAAGCTCCGGTCCGGAGAGGATCTTTGCCTCCATCTCCACGCCGTCCAGGGCCTCCTTCGCACTCTCCACCTGCTTCACCAGCTGCTCCCGATCCTTCAGATAAAATACAATATAATGGAAGGGAACATAGACCGGATCCTTCTCATTCAGGGCCTGAATCTGGCTGATCCGGTCCTGGATGATGCCCACCCGGCGGGTCAGCTCGTCGTCGGTATAGAGCCCGTTGAGATAGGCCTCCTTCACCGCCCGAAGCTTTTCCTGCTCGGATCGGATATAGCTGTCAAAGACGATGGGCTGGTCCAGCTTCATCAGTGTGATGGTCTCGTCCATGGAGGTGGAGCGCAGCACACCGCTGAACACACGATCGATGATCATGTTCTGCTTTTCCTCGGTATAGAAGCGGAACTCCAGGGAGGACACCCGCAGCACCATGGCGCTGTAGCTGTTCCCGTACTCGATGAACTTTCCGTTGATGCCCGTGAAGGGGGTAATGTCTTTTACCGAATGAAGCTTTTTCTCCTTCTTGACCTTTTTCCGGAGCTTTCCTTTTCCTTCTTCTGCGGACGCCTCCTCTGTCTTGGGAAGCTCACCGAACTGCCGGTCCCGGGCCAGGTAAACCAGGAGATGCAGAAGGCTCATATAGCCCTTCTCATCGTCAATGGGAACGACGATGGCAATGGTGATCAGCAGGACAATACAGAACAGAATGATATGAAAAGGAAGATCGGAAAGCAGAAAGGCTGCCGACAGACCGCCGCCGATGGCCAGCACGATAACGTCTGCCACGCCGATACCCCTGAAAAATTCCATTTTTACATTGATCTTTTTCGGTATGATTCTCATAAATCCTTCTCTTTCGACCGGCAGGCGTCCCTGCCGGCTTCCTTTCTCATTGCTGCTGATTTGCTGTCAAACAGTTACAATTATTTTTCGTCCTTCTTTTTGTCGTTCTGTTCAGGCTTCGACTCTTCGCGAATTTTCTTAGTCTCCATCCGTACATCATTCACTTCCGTCTCCACCGTGTTCTCCGACCGCATCTCCTGATGGAAAGCTGTGCTGTCTGACACATTTCCGTAGGTGTTGCTTTGCATTTCGCGAACGTTTGTATTCGTGAAAATACTGTTGTCCTCGAATTTTCCGTTTTCCGTGTATCCGCGGTTGTCCGTCGCGAAGCTCGGCTGGTCATTGCCGATATCATAGAATCCGGCTCTGCCACGATAGTCATCCATTCCGCGGCTTCCGTAATTGATGTTGCTGTCATCGCTTGCGTAGCTTCCGCCGGTGTAGCCTGTACCACTCTGTTCGACATTGATGGTATCGTGCTGGTTCAGGCTGTTTGTCCGTATGTTCTGCTCGCTTGTAAAGGTCTGATTCTGCTCAGTGACATTGTTGTTCTGAATACTGCTCTGGCTAATGTTGGACCTCATCACCGTGCTGTTTACATCATTGTTGATATACTGCTGCGTGTCAGAATAATTATTCTGTGTATTGTTCACATTTGATGTATTGTTTGTGACATCCATTTCCGACACATTCGAACTTGCAGGATTGCTGCTTCCGAATGTCTGCTGTCCGGCATTCACGCTGCTGGTATAGCTTGTATTGCTCGATCCGGCATGGAAGGTCTGATTCTGCTGAGTGACATTGTTGATCACATTCGATGTGTTGTTTGTGGCATCCATTCTCGACGCATTCAAGCTTGCAGGATTGCTGCTTCCGAATGTCTGCGTTGATGCAGCAGACGGCTGTCCGATGTTGATGTCTGTGCCATTGCTGCCTGCAGCATCAGACGTCGGGTTCTGTACAAAGCCCTGCGCTGCTGTACCGTACTTCTGTCCGACAGTGCCGCCTGTAACATCAGATTGCGTCGTCTTCGATTCGGTACCGATTGTGTCATGCTGGTTGGTGTCGACTGTACCATACTGCTGTTCGTTGCTGCCGGGAATCTGTCCCTCCGATGACGCAGCGACCTTGCTTCCTCCAATGTCATTCTGGAAGACATTGCCGCCCATGTTTACATTATTAGATGCTCCGACATTCGACTTCACAGTCTGTCCGAAGCTCTGCGGCGCGTTGGTAGCGTCAACCCCAATAGTATCCTTCATACCATTGCTGCTCATATTGACGCTGTTGGATCTGGCTTCGAAACCAGTTCCACTGCCCTCCATCTGAACAGTGTTAACCTTAGGAATGCTTGTACCATTATCATTCTTCGGCACATTCACCTCTCCACCAGCAACATTCTTTGAGCCTGTTTCTGCCGACTTGATTGAAACGGCATTAGTGTCTGTAAAGACATTGCCATTGTCGCCTGTCACAGCGACATTGCCGCCCATGTTTACATTATTAGATGCTCCGACATTCGACTTCACAGTCTGTTCGAAGCCCTGCGACGCGTTGCTAGCGTCGACCCCAATAGTATCCTTCATACCATTGCTGCTCATGCTGCCGCTGTTGGATCCGACTCCGAAACCAGGTTCGCTGCCCTGTATCTTAACGGTATCAGACTTAGGAATGTTTGTAGCGACATTAGTGTCTGTAAAGGCATTGCCGCTGCCGCCCATGTCCATGTCTATGTTCTTAACATCAGGCTTCTGCGTCGTCTTTGATCCGATACCCTGTGTTACGCCGCTAAATGTATTTGACTGCTCTCCCTTCTCCAGCGTGTTGTTGCCGCCATTTGTCGTACCAACGCCTTCAGTAAACGCTGCCTCCAGGCTCGGCCGGCTCTTCTCACCGAGATCTGCATTGTCCAGACCCTGGTTCTTGCCGCCGAATCTGCCTGTGCCGACCGTCTGACCGCCGGCAAAGACATTACCCTTAGCGTCATCAGTCTTAGGCGTCGTTCCGGAAGGTACTGCGCCCTCTGCAGGCGCTGTCTGATCGGCAGCGTTATTGGCAGTCTTTCCGGTATCCCTCCAGGAGCCGTCCAGCGTCGGCCGATTCTTTCCGACGAAGTCTGCATTGTACACACCGCGCTGTCCATTGGCAAACTTACCGCCATTGCTCTCTTTATCCAGTGCATTGAGGTCAAGATGACTCTCCATGTAACCGCTGTCATCCTTGGCCTTTCTGCCGCCTGCTGCTGCGCTGCCTGCCGTCTTTCCGTCGGGCGCGGTGCCTTCGAGCTTGTTCTTCTGTCCGCTCGCCTTGGCTGCAGCGGCCTTATTCTTTCCGCCGAGCATCTGCTCATCTTCATTTGCATCCGCAGCTTCAGGTGCAGCGGTGTCAAAGCCGAGCTTGGAGCGCAGGGCATCCATAGACTTCTTGTTCTTGCCTGTACCCAGACCGAGAGAATCTGTGGTTCTGCCCTTTCTGCCCTGGAAAGCGTTCTTGTTTTTATTCTGCTCTGCCTCAGGCTTCTTCTCCTGATCCAGGTCATCGGCATTATCCATATCAAACTTTGCCCGCAGCTTATCAAGAGTCCGGTTCTCCGCCCCGAGCTTTCCGGTCTGGCCAGGCTTACTCTTGCCCTGGAAGAGATTGCTGTTCTTATTCTTGTTGTCCTTCTTCCCGGCACCCTCCAGCTTGTCATTTCGCTTGCGCATATCGCCCAGGAAGGCATTGTCCCGGCCATGGTCGCCGGTACCTGCAGCACCGGTGTTTCTGCCGTTGAAGCGCTGGCTGCCTTCGCCGGCTTTGCCGTTTTGTCCCTCCTTTTCGCTCTGCTCCTCTGCCCGCTTTCTGATCTCCTCTGCTTTACCTTCTGCATGGTCACGCATGGTAGAATACGTCCATTTTGCCAGGGCGTAGGCTGCGCTCATAGACTCCGATTCTGCTCCGGCGGCCTCGCTGCTGATCAGACCGGTGATCATGGTGCTTGATTTATAGACTGCCCAGAGTCCGCCCAACAGGAAAACCACCCGGCAGACAAAGTCCAGCTCCAGGCTCTTGCTTATCTTGAGCTGCGACCCCATAATCATGGGACAGATCAGAAGATACAGCTTCATCGCCACCAGCATGCCGTAGCCCGTAAAACAGGTGCCCACAAAAAGATTTCGCCACTTTCCGAAACGCTCTCCGTCATCCAGCGGGATGGTGGCTGCAAAAAGAGGAGATACAATATACAGCAGCAGCAGGTTAAAGAGCCGCCGCACCACTGCCACCAGAGCCAGCAGAAGCAGAAACGAAAAGACGGCGCCGATGACAATAAGCACCACATAGTCCAGCTTATAAATATCAAAAAACTCCTGGACATCACTGAGCTTATAGGGATTTTTCCCGCCGCTTTCAAAGAACTGCTTGCGGATGAAGTCCGAAGGCCCCACCTCAACCTTTCCGCTCTGCGCGCCTTCGTAGGAAAGGTTGAAATGCTCATCCACACAGGCATTTAAGGTGCCCAGAACGAAAATCATTCTTCCCAGTGTGGTGTTGCCTGTCGCTCCCCCGGCCAGAGCCATGGCAGAATTCAGTCCCGTCAGAATGGCCTCGGCCAGATAGATAATGCCGAAAACCGCAAGCTGCACCGTAAAAAGATTCAGCACGGAGCTCAAGAGCGAAGACATTACCCTGGAGACCGGACGTTTGTTCTCAAAGTCGAAATCCAGCATGGAACGGGTGACCCCGTAGATGGCAAAAATCACCGCCAGTCCCAGTGCAAAGAAATTAATATACCAAAAAGCCTTCCGCACGGCATCCATGCTCAGGAAAGCCCGCAGCAGAGTCGTTTCCTCCCCCTTGAAGATCACCGGCTGCACACCCAGCAGCGTATCAAAAAGATCCGCAAGGCAGTCCAGAATCTGCAGGATGTACTTGGCTGCAGCATACAGTGCATGGAAAAACATATTCAGATACTGCTTCCAGATCCAGCGGCCGAGAGCATATACCGTATTGTCCAGTACCGGCCCCAGCACGTTTGTGTAAATGAAGGAAAACACGGAACCCAAAACGCTCTTTATGTAGTTAAACACAGGGCTGATGATATTGCTCAGTATCCACTTTAATGCGCTGTCCAGCCACCCGCAATAAACGTAGCTCATTCGCTTGCCTCCGATCTGTTCTGTATGCCCACAAGTTCCGCTTTAGTTTTCGTTCTTGTTTTTATCCTTGCTGTTGTCATTGCTCTTCTGAGAATTCTTATCTTTATCGTACTTGAATGCACTCTTAATTTTGTTCGTGACATAGCCGCCCACAACCGCATTGCTCTCAGCTGCTTCACCTACCGTTCCCTGATCCACGAATAGCTGCATCAGGAACTCCTGTCCCTTGTAAACAGCCCAGGCACCGCCCACCAGGATCACCGCATTGAACAGAAACCGCTGCAGCCAGTCCTGGGACACCACCAGCTCATCCTCACTGGTGATCGTCGGAATGATCAGCAGATAGATCCGCATGGTAATGATGGCGGCGAAGCTGGCGAAGTATTTTCCGACGAAAAGCTCCCGCCACTTCTTGAAGGTCTCTCCGTCATCCAGTGCAATGGTGCTGGTAAAGAGCGGTGAAACCACGTACAGCACCAGAAGGTCATACATACGCCGTATGAACTGTAGTGAGGATGCCAGCAGGATAAAAAGCATGGGAAGACAGACAAGAAAGCCGAGACCGTAATGAATCTTGGTAATGTCCATGTACCTTTCCACAAGCTCCAGAGACTGATAGAAATACCGTTGGCTGATGATGGTCTGGTCTGCTCCCGCCTTCAGGGCATCCTGGGACACCGAAAGAAAAATCTGGTCCACCAGGGACAGACTGGCGCCGCCGTTCAGGGACAGGTTCATGGCACTGATGATGCCCGTGAGTATTGCCGCCGACAGCTTCTGGATCAGCAGACAGAAAAAGGGAATCCAGGCAAAGCCTATCGCCGCCTTCAGGCCCGAACGCAGTACCTTGCTGAGGGGATATTTCTCCCCGCCCACCGCCGTATCCGCAATGGATCTGGCCGTGGAAATGATGGCGAAAATGAAGCCCAGCATAGCGCCCAGAATAGTAATATAGATCAGCACCCTGGTCACCACCGTGCCGCCCATCAGATACTCGATGAGCGTCGCAGCTTTCAATCTGCCGTTTTCCATGTAGAAGACATCATCTGTACCTGCAAAAATATTGAACATCCGCTCGATCAGACGCAGCAGGTTCAGAAATGCACGAAGCATCTTGTAAAGGCAGAGGCAGAACTGATACCAGAGCCAGTCTGTGAACTTGGTCCACATGGATGTCATAAAATTCGTCAAAGCCTGGGCGAGGGTGCTCTCCATCAGGCTTTTCATGAGATTTTCCAGCATCGTGGTAATCGCGCTCATGTCCTCTTCCTTTCCTTCTTTTTTACAAAATCGTGTGAGTTTTTACTTAATGCTCGGGTTCTGCCGGATCCGCCGGACAAAGATCACGCCCGCTGCCCCCAGTCCGATCATCAGAAGCACAGCAATGATGGCTGCCAGATTCAGTCCCTTCCGTACCCGGAAATTCAGGACGGTCACATTGCCGGCCTGGTCATAGATTCTGGCGGTATAGCTGCCGGCCTCCGTGATGCGGCTCAGCTCGGTGCCGTTGTACTGCTGCTCCTCGCCGCCGTTCTTGATCAGCACCACATGGTCGATATCCTGGGACAGATAGCTGATATCTGCCCGGTTGGTCTTTGTGCTTACCTCACAGGTCGGTGCGGTATTGTCGATCTTCACCGTGAAGCGGTAGGCATAGCCGTTCTCCGCCTGCATGGTCAGGTCATAGCTGCCCTCCTGAGAGAAGTCGATCTGCGGCACACCCGTCTCTGCGGAAAGACCGGCCAGAGACTGTACCTCACCGTCAATGCTCAGAGACTCTACGGTCAGAGATTCCGGAACGGTATACAGTCCGAGATCCGAAGACACTGCACCCACCAGCTTGAAGCTGTAGGTAAGCGGCTTGGTGCTGTCCTTTTCCCGCACCAGGAGCGTATAGCTGCCCACCTCGTTGAAGCTGCCGTCTGTGGGGATATCATAGCTTTCGCCGTTCCTAAGCACCGCTACGCTGGCGCCCATGGCTGTCACATTGTCCGGATCGAAGCTTACCGCTGTATTGCTCAGCATGCCGTTCGGCACATTGATGCCGAGAAGCATCTGCAGCTCGCTGCTGTCCGTATCGGGCAGCAGATCCTCCTCTGTCGAAGCTGTGCTTTCCTCTGTGCTCGTTTCTTCTTCGTCCGCTGTGCTCTCTGCCTCTACGGAAAGAGCTGTATCATCCGCTGCAGCGGTGCTTTCGGATGTGCTGCCGTCCTCCACCTGGCCGTTCAGGCCAATGGTGAGACTGTCTGACGCGCTGCCGATGCCCTGGTATACCTTCTCTGCGGTGGAAGCCGCCGAACCGGCTGCGTTCACCGCATCGTTCACGGAATTCAATGCATTGCTGATGTTCTGGCTGTAGCTGCTGTTCAGCGTCGGGCTCGTGTAGGAGGACGAAAAGCTGCTGCCGCTGCTACTGCTGCTGCCGTCGGATGAGCTCTGTCCGGCGCCGGGCAGCTTCTGTTGAATGCGGAAATGGAAGGTCGCCTCTGAAATGGTCTGCTCCGAAAGGGGCTTGGACTTGTCCTTCACCACATAAATATGAAATACATAGGAGCCAGTCTCTGTCAGATAACTCTTATTGGTATAGCTCTGCTCCACGCCGTCCTTCTCCAGAGCGTACTGCAGGTTCTGGGGGAAATCCAGATAGACCGGCTGGTCCGTCATGCCGCCGTTGGACACGCTGGCATAGAAGAAGGCATCATTGTTGATGGCTTCCGCATAGAGACCGTAATCCTGATAGTTGGTTTCGGAGAGACTGGTGCTGGTGACATAGGGTCCCAGTCCCTGGGTCTTCTCCTGCTGGCTGCTGCCCTCGATCTTCAGCTGTGTGCTGGAGCTGGAGCTGCTGTTCCGGCTGTTGCTGACGCTGTTCGAGGTGAGATTCTGTCCCGGCGAGCTTCCGGTGATGGCCAGCAGCGAAGCGCTGCCGAACCCTTGAGCTTCCGCCGTGCAGGGAAGCCCCAAAGCCAGCAGGGCTCCCGCAATGCCTGTCAACGAAACACAGGCCTTATGATTCTTCTTCATCCAGATCCTCCCAAATATCCTCTTCATCCTCTGCCTGAGATTCCCGCAGCTGCTGCATCGCCTCTTCATAGGCGGACTGCATCGCTGCGTTCAGCTCCTCGAGGGAGGAAACATGTGTATCGCTGTCCTCATCTCCGGCGCCGTCTTCATTATCCTCATCCGACACCTCCATGAGATCCAGATCATCCAGGTCGTCGTCCTCCGGGAAGTCGAAATCGTCATCCTCCTCGTCCTCCGGCTCCCGGTCCGGCGCCTTCTCTTTATGCGCGGCTCTCGCATAGGACTGCCGCAGCAGATTATTCAGCGGACTGGTGCTTCGAGGTCTTTCTCCCTTTTCCTCATCCTCCGGCAGCAGCTCATCGTCAGCAAAGGCATCCTCGCTATCTGCTGTATCGTAATCCTCATCCTCTGTATCCGGCTCCTTGACACCGCCGAACTTCAGCTCCACGGGATTTCCGGTCAGCGGCGGAAGCGCCTCATCCTCCTCTTCACCGCCCTGAGCGTTCTGCTCCTCCATAACCGCGAAGTTTCTCTCCTCCAGATCATAGAAGATCTCGTCAGCGTAGAAGCCCTGCTCCTTCACATCCGTCATATCGATCTGTGAGAACTTATACAGCGGGCAGCGGTAGGAAGGCGTGAACTTCGTCCGCATGGGATAGTTACCAAAGGTAACGATAATGGCATTACCGGTATCTGTCTTGTTGTTCAGCTTCATCAGCTCGGAGGGATAGATCAGCGGCCGGTTCTGCACCTGTGTGGAAATGCTGACATTTTCCTCCTTGCCGCTCGCCGCGCTGGTGGAAATGCTGGAGGTTGCCACAGACATGTTTCCGCAGAGCTTACTGAACTCCTCACAGGTCTGGATATCGTTGGAACCGATAAACATTTTCATACCGCAGTTGGACTTGATGATATCCGCGATGGTATTGCCGTAGACATTGTTGAGCTGTGCAAAGGACTGCACCACCATGTTGAACCAGATCTTACGGCTTCGGCCTACGGTGATCATCTTGTCGAACTTGTCGATCTTCGGCATGTTACCGAACTCATCGAGCAGGAAGTAGACGTTTCTGGGAAGGGACAGGTCCTCACGGGAGGATGCCACCTTGATCAGCGCCTTATAAATACTCAGGACGAAAACGGCTGCCAGTGCATGACGGGTATCCTTCTCATCAGGGATCTTCAGGAACAGCGCAACGGGCTTGTTCGCAATGTCCAGCGGGTTAATGTCGGTGGCGCTGGTGAGTGCGCAGAGGCCCTCATCGTTGAACATCGACAGCTTATCGAAGGCGATGGACATATAGGAAGCCAGTGTCGTATCCGCCGCAGAAAGCACCTGCCGGGAAAGACCTACGGCCTTGGACAGCTTGGATCTGCCCATGAAGTACTCCTTCAGGACACGGAACTCCTCCTCGGAGTTGGAAATGGCCTTATTGATGTTGAAGAAGCAGAACTTATCCTTGGTCATGCCGAGCTTCGGATCCTCACTGTCCTCCAGCATGGCGAGTGACACGGCCATGATGATGGAACGGGCACCCTTCTCCCAAACCGGATCCTTCTCGGACTCGATCGGGCAGATAACGGAAATCAGATCGTTCAGATCCTCGTAAATCTCATCGTAAATCTTCTGCCGCTGCAGCTTGATCTTCCGAAGCAGCACAGCGCCGTCGGCGTAGGCCTTGCCCTCGAATTCATACCACTCATCGCCGTACTGCTCCGGCGCATCCACCATCTCCAGGTCACTGGCGGTCACATCGTCGTCTCTCTGGTAGATCTCGTCGCCGGTATGCAGGAAGAGCTGATAGCGGTCATACAGGTCGCCCAGCGGGTTCCATCGGAAGGAGCTGTAGGGATCACGCAGATCCAGCACCATGGCCTTGTAGCCCTTGCCGGCCAGGTAGCCGCTGTGCATCTGGAAAAGCTCGCCCTTCGGGTCGGTACAGATCATGGAGGATCCGGCGGCCGTTGCACCCAGGATCTGGATCATCGGGTTAATGAAGGTGGTCGTCTTACCGGAACCGGTGGCACCGATGATGATGGAGTGCATGGGGGACGCAATGTTGATGTCCAGCTCCCGCCGCTTATTGTTGTATACCGCATACACAGGGATACCATCCTTCTTCTCGGAAGCCAGCTTGGTAAACTCCTTATGCGGGAAGTTGAAGTCCATCTCCTTCTTCGTCATGAAGCGGGAATTCTCCAGTGCGGAATCCACGGTATCCTTGGCGGAGCCCTTCATGAAGCGCTTGGCCTGTTTGAAGGTCAGACGATGGTTCACCAGATACAGGGCCGCTATGAAGGCCACGATGACAAAGCCGGAAATCCAGGTCTGAGGCTCGATCAGCAGCATCGGATCCAGAGCGGCGATGATGCCGTTCTCCTGAATCTCCGGAAAACGCTCCGTCGCCACACGAAGAATATAGCCGAATACCAGTGATCCCAGCAGAACAGCACCTGCGTACAGGGCAATTCGCTTTTTCAGATTCTCCATAGCTCTTCCTCCCGCTGAATATTCTGAAACATCAGGCAAGCTCCCGCTGCCCCCAAAAGTCCGTAAAACAGTATCAGTATATGACTTCCGAAGAAGATCTTCTCCGCCCCGCAGACCTGAATGAGCGCATTCAGGATGGAGGGGAAATTGAAGCCTGCATGCATCAGCATGCTGTATAAAATGTTGTCTTCCTTGATGGCCAGCTTTGCCATGATGATTCCCAGAAAGAAGGTATAGAGAATCCAGAGCGGCTGCACATGGAAGACAGCAAAAATGAATGCCGAGATCACGACGGCCTGTTGATCCGTAAAGAAGCTGAGGAGGCCGTTCAGAAGATAGCCCCGGATCAGGATCTCCTCCACCACCGGTGTAAAGAAGCCCAGGCTCAGCAGCACCAGCAGCAGGTCTGTCCGCTGGAAGATTCTGGCCGCCTCTGCGGTATAGCCGGAGGTGATCAGCCCCGGCAGCAGTGTAATGAGAGACGACAGCATCAGACTCAGGAAGGCCCCGAAGGCGGCACAGCAGCCGCCCAGCTTCCAGCGGGCTCCCCGGATCTGCAGTCCCACCGATTCGAAGAGGCTTACGCCCTTCTTCTTCGCGCTGCGGTACAGATAGATCAGGACACAAATCTGTGCCAGGACGTAATAGAAATTACCGCTGACGCTGATGAAGGCGTCCTCTCCCAGTGTAAAATGCCGAAGCTGCATGCCGATGTAGGCAAGCAAAGGCGCCAGCAGCAAATACAGGATCATGGGCCGATAGGCTGAAAAGCAGACGATCAGGCCCCGGAACACCAGCTGCTGCCAGGTCTGATCCCCGTAGCCGTGCCGGGGCTCCAGCACATCCTTCAGCCACTGCCTTTTCTCTTCCGGTGTTTTATTCAGGAATTCCCGAATCCAGGTCATGCTTTAGTTCTCCGCAATATTCAGAATCCCGGTAAAGCCGGTGACGTCAAAGACCTCCATCACCACCGGGGACACATTCACAAGCTGCATCTCACCACCCTGGGCTGTCACCTTTTTCTGTGCCGAAAGGAAAACCCGGAGAGCAGCGGAGCTGATGTAGGCAGTCTCCGACATATCCACTGTAAAGTTGTAAATGCCCTTGGTAAAGAAAGCCTTCAGCTCGGCCTCCAGTGCCGGTGCGCTCTGGGTATCCACCCGCTTCGCTGTCTTCAGTACGTAACCTGCCATTTTTTCCTCCTTCTGCAGCTTCCGGCTGCAGCCTTCTTCAACAATCTCCCCTTTCCCCCGAAGTATATCCTCCGATGGGACACAAAAGAGACACAAAAACAATGAAATTTAAAAGAAAGTCGGCTTATATTTCTGAGAAAGTCGGGCCTCCTCTAAGAGTCCGTGGGTGTTCTCGCTCCAGCTGTACTGGGACATATACTCCCCGAAATAGCTGTCCAGCGCATGCGACTTTCCTTCCGTCCAGTCGAAATAGTCACAGTCGAAGTAGCTGGGCACAATGCCGAGCATACCCTTCTTCTTGGCGATGGCATCCGGAATGCCGATGCGTTCAAACTCCGTCTGCAGGTCCCGCCGCATGTTCTTGAAGTAGGACACATGGGACATATAGTCATCATCGTCCTCCCAAAGCACCGAAAGGATCTGCTCGATGGAGCAGAGTGCACCCCGGCGGTCGATCAGGTACGCCAGCATTTCCTTGGTCTTGGTGTAGCGGAAGCGCAGCGGCTTGTCGCCCTCAAAGACCTCGAAATCGCCGAAGGTCTGCACCCGCAGCCGGACCTTCTTCTCATTCTCCGGCGCGGCATCTGCCGCCTTCTCCGCCTTTCTCTCCAGCGGGAAGCGGAGCTCCTGCAGCTCCGCCCTGACCTTGTCTGCCGTAATGGGCTTCATGATATAGCCGCTGGCATGAAGGGCCATGGCATTGCCGGTATACTGGCTGAAGCCGGTGGTGAAGATAATATTGATGGTGGGATTCCGCTTCTTCAGCTCCTCTGCTGTTTCCACGCCGGAAATACCGCGCATCTCCACATCCAGGAAAGCAATCACCGCTTCGGATACGGCATCGGATTCCAGCAGAGCCTCTCCGGAACGGAAGGAAAGGATCTCCGCCTCCGGCAGAACCTCCTCCAGTACCCCCACAATATTCTTCAGCGCGATTCTCTCGTCATCTGCTGCAAGAATTTTCATGCATCACTCTCCTTTGCATCATCCAGATGCTTCTTGATTCTCAGAATATTCTGCCCGTTTTTATAGCTGTAGCTGATCTGATCCATGGAATTCTTCACGATGAAAATGCCGAGACCGCCGATTTCCCGCTCATCCAGCCCCTTCGTCACATCCGGATCCTCGTTTTTCAGCGGGTCATAGGGTCTGCCCTGGTCGATGAAGACCACATTCACTGCCATAGGATCCTCGCAGACGGAAATCCGAACCGTAGCCGGTCCCACCTCCGGGCGATAGGCATAGCGGACAATGTTGCCGAACAGCTCGTCAACAGCGATATCCAGCTGCAGCATGGCCTTTGCCGGGCAGCTCAGCTTCTTCAGCTCGGCATTGACAAAATCCGTCACGCGTTCAATGTTGTCCACCGTTGCTTCCAATGTGATTTCTGCAATGCACTTTTCCATATCCGTAGCCCCTTCCCAACGAATTGAAAGCATCGTCATGTCGTCGAACTGCGGCGCCTCTCCCGCGAAATCGTCTGCAGCCTTCTTAACCCTGCCGCAGAGCGCCTCCATGGAGATATTCTCCTCCGCATTTCGCACAATATCCAAAAGGCGTTCCTCCCCGAAAAGCTCCTGCTGCGGGTTGGTATCCTCGGTTATGCCGTCTGTATACAGCATGAAAATGTCGCCGGGCTGCAGCTGCAGTGTGCTGCTCTTGTACGGGAACCCCGGCATGCCTGCCAGCACCAGTCCGGGACGCGATTTGAACAGCTCCGTGCTGCCGTCCCGATGCTTCAGCACCGGCGGATTGTGACCGGCGTTCACAAACTCGATCTGCCCGTTCCGAAGATCCAGAATGCCCATCCAGGCGGTCACAAACATTTCCTCGGAATTGTTGCTGCAGAGCTTGTCATTGGCCTTCTGAAAAATCTCGGCAACCGGAATGCCCATCTCCGCCAGCAGCTTAATGATGGTTTTTGCCGCCATCATAAACATGGCCGCCGGGATGCCCTTGCCGGAAACATCTGCGATCATAAAGCCGATATGATGCTCACCCAGGCGATAGTAATCGTAAAAGTCGCCGCCTACCTCCTTGGCCGTATCCATGCGGCCGAAAATAGAGAAGCCGTCCTGTGCCGGCAGCTCCGTCGGCAGCGCCGAATACTGAATGGCATGGGCAAACTGCAGCTCCTTTTCGTTTCTCTCCTCTGCCTCCGCAATATACTTCTTCAGCGTGGCCACAGTGAAATTGATATCATCGGAAAGCTCGTCAAATTCCCGGAAGGAGCGTACATCAACCTCCTCCTCCAGATTGCCCCGGCTGATGGCATCCAGACCCACATTCACCTTCTTCAGATTATCCTCCACAAAGCGCCGGGTAATGAAGTAGACCATAAAGAAAAGGCCCGCAAAAATCAGCACCTCAGAGAAAACGGTAATATACATGGATACCTGACGGTAGAACATGACCTCTGTTTCCGGAATATAGCCGATATAGTAGATTCCGCTGTCATGAATCAGGAGGCAGTAGGCATCTTCGCCGTAGACCAGTGCCTGGAAGCAGGTATTCAGCGGCTGTGCTGCCAGATCTGCCACGCTGATGGTGTCTGTATCCGTGATGACACTGCCGGCCCAGGCACTGTTCAGCAGCACCATATCCTCATCGCAGAGCAGCACATTGCCGGTCTGTCCGATGCGCCAGGGAGAATTGTCTACAATGGCACCCTGCACGCCCGTGGCAGACATGTAGATGTCACGCTGTACATCCTGAATGGCGGTACGCATGCTGCCCTCCGCCTCCCGGACGGCCAGCTGTGTCTGCAGATTGTGGTTCAGGAAGCAGGTAAAGAAGAAGGCCATCAGCACACTGCCGAGCAGCCAGTACTGGATCGCGGCGGAAAGCTCCAGCTTCCCCTCACGCTTCGGCAGTCCCTTGCAGCAGTAAAGAAGCAGGACAAGAGAAACCAGGGCGAGACAGCTGCATACGGACAGTGCCATCTTTCCTGTATACAATTCAACAAAGTCAAAGGCCTTGGTCAGCTCCTTGTTGTTGATCGTCAGGATCAGGAGCATATGCAGCACCTCTGTCATCGCACCGATGAACGCACAATAAAGCCAGCTTGGTCTTCTTCGCGCAAAAAGAAAATTTCTGAACAGCGCAGCGACCAAACCAGCCATCACACAGGCAAGACTGCATGCAAGCCTTGTGAAATTCACAAGACCGTAATAGTAGCGATAGGCACCGCCCAAGATACCGGCCAACAGACCGGCAGGCGCTCCGAAAAAGAGTCCTGCGGTCAGCGGCGCCGCATCCCGAACATGAACATTCACCAGATCTGATGTGCCGTCCCAGCCCGAGCACAGGGTGGCAAAGCTGGCAGATATACCGAAGCAGATACCGATCAGCAGCTGCTGCAGTCCATATGGAATTTTTGAAAATCTTGTTTTGCGCTGCAGTATGTCAAAGAGCAGCGCAATTACTATCGTTAACCCGGCAGAGAGAATGATGTGTAAAATAGGTCTTCTCCTCCAAAATAATTCAACCAAATCACAGAGAAGTATATCATCATTCTGCGGCAATGTCTGCATTAAAATCATGCATATATTTCTGCATAAAATCTTATTTTTTGCTCATTGTATACAGTAGTGCATTTTATGCAACATCAGCGGTTGATCTGCCGCTCCCTGGCGGGCACGGAGGTCTCATGCTGAAGCTTTTCTGTCTTGGGCATGATTCCGAGTCTGGACATAAGTCCCTGAAAGCCGCCAACCTTGGTTCTGGCAGCTTCCGCTTTTTTTTCCTCTGCGGCCTTTGCCGTCTCTCTGGCCCGGGAGCTGCCCAGCAGCTTGTTCTCAAATCTGGAAAGCTCTGCGCTGACACCGTCCTTCACTACCGAATCCTGGTAAACCTTGGCGGCCTCCTGGTAAGCACTCTGGTAAATCTCCATGCGCTCTGCACCGCTGAGTCCGGCAAAGCTGTCCTTGAAGGCCTCGCTGCGGCGCTCCTTGAAGCACTCCAGTCCGCGATTGATGGCGGCTGCGGTCTCACGGGAAAGCACCACGTCCTTCTGCACCTCCTGCAGCCACTGGTTGGAATGCTCTGCCATCTCCGGATGCAGGCGTCCCGCACGCTCCAGCATCTGCATGGCGGTCTCTGCCCGGAGGCCCGGTCCGCTGATCAGCGCCTCAAGTGCCTCGCCTTCCATTGCCCGGCGTCCCACCTGCTCCAGTGCCAGAAGCTGCTGTGCCATCAGTCCCTTAATATTGATTTCACCCCAGTTTGCCGCTGCGTCTCCGCCGGAGCTGGGATCGAAAGCCTTATCTGCCCGCTGCTGGAAGCTTTCTGCAGCATTCTCTGAAACCTGTCCGAAGCGACATAGAAGCTGTGCAGTAATCAAGGACGCAAAGCTCAGCGTTGATCCGGAAGTCAGCTTCTGCATACGAAGCTCATTTCTATCCTTTATCGCCTGATTCATGCTATTCATCTTTACGTCTCCTCTCGTTTACTCCGATCTTTATTTTATGGCCATACTATAACGCAGCAACGGACACAGAAGAGACACACAGTTACACGTTTTAATTTATTTCTCATAGCCAAACGGCCGGAAAGCGGCGAGCGTGACGGGGTTCTGCGCAAAATGCATATGATATCTGCCCAGCGGACGAAGCTCCGAAGCCGATAAGGTCTGCAGCTCCAGCCGGTGGCTCTCCGAAAGCTGCTCTGCGATTTCCAAAATCGCATGCTCCGTTTCCATCGTAACGGCATGCACGGCGATGAGACAATGCGGATTTCGCTCCAGTACCTCCTTTATAATAGAAGAAAGCCGCCCCCGGCTGCCGCCGATGAAGACGAGATCCGGTCTTCCGTCCGGAGAATCCGCAGGCGGCAGTGTATCCGGCGCCGGTCCAGGCACGATCCGAAGGTTCCCGCAGAGAAAGCGCCTGCGGTTTTCCCGCAGCACATCGAGAGCCGCCGCCTCGGATTCAAAGGCCAGCACCCGCCCCCGGGGCACATGAAGACTCAGCTCCACGGAAACGGAGCCGCTGCCGGCGCCGATGTCATAGACCACTGCGTCCTCCCGGAGCGGCAGCAGGGCAAGGCTTATCGCCCTCACTGTTTTCTTGGTCATGGGAACCCGCTCCGCCCGGAAAAAGCGCTGGTCCTCTATGCCGTAATGATAAAAATCCGAGGGGCGCAGTGCTTCTGTGCCCGGATGAAAGCATAGATACAGAAGTGACAGTGAATCAGCCGCTGCATCCATAAAGTCCGCCGGCTTGCCTCTGCGCAGCTGCTCCTCCGGATAGCTCAGTCGGCTGCCCAGCACCATCTCTGTCTCCGAAAGGCCAAAGTCCAGCAGCTCCGCCGCGATCGTTCTCAGCTGATCCGCGCCGCCCAGCAGACATAAGAGCTTTCCCGCCTTCGGAAGCAGCGGCAGCACCGATCCCTCCCGGCCGTGGAGGCTCAGGATCGTCACCGATTCCCGGCGCTCCCCCAGCCGGTCCAGAAACAGATCCAGCGAGGAAAGTCCGGACACAAAGCGGAGTGTCTCCCGCGCTATGCCGATTTCTTCCAAAGCCGAGGCCAATGCTGTCGCGCCGGAATACACCGACAGCGCCCCGGTAAAGAGGAAGCCCACTTTCCGACAGCTGTCCGGCAGTGTCTGAAGAAAGCGAAGCAGCTCCGCGGTACGAAAGCTCGCAAAACAGAATTTCTCATCTGCCATGCCGCCGACAGCGCGGTACAGCTGCAGTGTCCGTTCGGCGCCGGCCGCTGCATCCAATGACAGCAGGCACTGCCGTGCTTCCTCTGTTAAAAGTGCGGGATTTCCCGGTCCCATACCGATCAGATAGATTTCTCGCTGCATCATCATTCTCCTCAAGAAAAATCTTCCACCTGTACCCATGCACCCTTTGGCGGCAGCGGGCAGCTCTCCGGTCTTCCTACCGCCAGCAGCGTCACACCGGCCTCCGCCGCTGCCGCCTGCTTTTCCGGAAAACCGCCGCGCTGTCCGCTCAGCTTGGTGACAAGATAGGTCGCGTCACAATGCCTAAGCATCGCAAGATTCATTTCCGCGGAAAAAGGCCCCTGCATCAGGAAAAGATGCCGCCCCGGAAGCCCCAGCTTTTCCGCCTGGGCAAGAACCGCTGCCGTCGGCAACGCCCGCAGCCAGCAGCGCGCCGCGAAATCCGGCAGCGACGCAAACTGCGCGAGCGAACCGGCCCCGCTGGTGATGAGAACATTTCCCTCGTGCTCCTGCAGAAACTTCACCAATGCGGTGAAATCCAGAAAAAGGCGAAGCCCCTCTGTCGGGAGCGAAGACATTTTCCCGGAAAGCAGGGGGCGCTGCACACGAAGATAAGAAAGGCCGAGCTTTCCGCAGACCTCCGTGAGGGTTTCTGTGATATGAAAGGCATAGGGATGCGTGCTGTCGATGACCAGTGCCGGTTTGTTTTTTGTAAACGAGGAAAGCATCGATTCCCGCAGGAAGCAGCCGACGTGTATATGCATTCTCGGATCCTGCGGCAAACAATCCGCTCCGTATTGCGTGGTCACATAGACGTCCATCTCGTTGTCTCCCGGCGGCGACTGCACATAGATTTCGGCCAGCTCCCGTCCCTCGGAGGTGCCGGCAAACAGCGCAATTCTTCCTTTAATCGACTGAAATCTGCGCATTCCTGTCTCCTTTACATGCAATGGCAACGGTCACGCCGTCGTACACCTGCTTCCTGACGAGAAGCCGCGCCCCCGGTCCCGCTGCACACATGGCCGCCCGCTCACAGACATTGGCAACGCCGGTCACCGACTGCACAAAGGCGGATTCTGTATACACGCCGGGCAATCTCTGCAGCTCCTCTGCCGGATAGGTCTGAAAAGGCAGCTTCCGTGCCCGGGCCCAGGCGAGAATCCCCGCCTCATTCCTCTTCAGGTCAATGCTGGCGAGGCCGCATACTGCCTGCGCAGAAAAATCGCCGGCCGCGAGTCCCTGTGCGATCGCCGTCTCGACAGCCTCTGCCGAAGCATTCCGCCGCGCGCCGATGCCGATCCAGAGACAGCGCGGCGGCAGAAAGAGGCCGATGCCGTCCCCTGTCGGTGCAGTGCCTTCCGTTGACCTGTGCATGCCGATGCGGATATCCGCCTCCTGCATTCTCTCGTGCGGCAGAAATACGATTTGCTCTGCCGCTGCCGACAGCCGCAGAGCTGCAGCCGGAAATTCCGAATAGATCCGGATCGGCAGGTCCTGCAAAGCCCGGGCCGAAACCCGTTTTGCCTTTGCAAAATCCGTGATCACGAGATCATTTTCTTCCGCAAAGAGATCCGCCGCAAAGCGCTGCGATACGTCCGTTGCGGTAGTGATCACCGGCTGTGCTCCCAGAATATCTGCCGCGCGGCGTGTCCAGGCATTGGCGCCGCCGAGATGTCCGGAAAGAAGCGAGATGCAGAAAAGCCCCTGCTCATCCACCACCAGCACCGCCGGATCCTTTGCCTTATGCTGCAGAAGCGGCGCAATCAGCCGCACCGCGATGCCGACCGCGCCGACAAAAATGATCACATCTGTTTCCTGCCAGTATGCCGCCGCAACCTCCTTTGCAGAACGGCTGTCCGACAGCGTCCCCAGCGCCTCGCACTTCACGACCCGCCTGATCTGAAGCGCTGCGAGGTCCTTTTCCGCCTGCAGCTGCGCCGCGAGCCGCCCGGAAAGCACCCAGCCCCGTTCCGTAAACGCCAGCATTCCGATCCGCATGCTCATTCCTTTCCCTGCCGATACTCCGTTGTGAAGTGCGCGTCATACAATTTCGACAATTCTGCCGCACTCCGCTTCTGATTGAGAACCTCGCCCACCACAATGAGCGCGGTTTTGCTGAGCTTTTCACGCGCAAAAAGCGCCGGCAGCTCCCGCAGCTCTGTTCGGAATACCCGTTCCTCCGGCCAGCTGGCCTTGTAGACCACGCCGACTGGCGTCGTTTCCGGCAGCCCCGCCGCGAGAAGTGCCGCCTGCACCTTTTCCGTGAGCGATGACGAGAGATACAGCAGCAGCGTCGTCCGATGTGCCGCGAGAAGCCGGAGCTGCTCCGCCGAAGGCATTTTCGTCCGCCCCTCTGCCCGGGTCAGAATCACCGTTTGCGTCACGCCCGGCTCCGTGTATTCCACGCCGAGCGCTGCGGCACTGGCCTGCATCGCGCCCAGGCCCGGACAGATGTCCCAGTCTATGCCGTATGCCTCCAGCGCCTCGGCCTGCTCCCGCAGCGCGCTGTAGATCGACACGTCTCCCGTCTGCAGCCGCACGATCTCCGGCGCGCCGACATTATCCCGGGATAATGTCTTCTGCTCTGTTTTCCCGGGCAGAAGCCCCCGTTCCCGGTAAGCCGACACAATAATCTCCGTGATTTCCGGCAGGCTCAGCTTCGCCGAGTCATAGATCTTCGTCCCGGGCTTCGCATAATCCAGCAGCGCCGGATTCACCAGCGAGCCCGCATAGATCACCACATCTGCCTGCTGCAGAAGCCGCAGCCCCCGCAGGGTAATGAGATCCGGAGCTCCCGGCCCCGCGCCCACAAAATGTACCATACTATCTCTCCCTTATCGCTGCCGCAGCTCTGTAAGCAGCCGGTCTGTCCCCGCACTGGCGGCGAGCAGGCCGTAATTCTCCGAATACATCATAAGATAAACCGGCAGCTCCTTTACCCGGCGCTTCACATGCCGCTCCATTTCCGTGAAAATAGATTGCATGACTGATTCCCGCAGTCCCCAGTCCGCCAGATGCCGGAGCATCTCCTCCGTGGTCACGCATTCCTTCAGCGTCTGCAGCTGCGATACATCCGCGCCCAAAAGTGCGGCATGGGCCGCAAAGATCTCCCAGCGGCCGTCCGCATAGCGGGAATGGGTATTCATGATGCCGGCAGCGAGCTTCACGAGCTTTCCGACATTGCCCACCAGCAGCACCTGCCGAAAGCCGAGGCTCACTGCGAGATCCAAGGCTTCGCCGATAAAGTTCGAGCACTGGACGGTATGAACAGCAGCCGGAAGCCTGAGATCCTCCCGCACATAGCGTTCTCCGTAATTTCCCGGCACCAGGATCAGCTCCTCCGCGCCCAGGCGCCGCTCCTGCTGCAGCAGCACCTCAATGGTGTCCACAATGGCCTTTTCGGACATGGGCTCCACGATGCCGGTGGTGCCGAGAATCGAAATGCCGCCCTCGATGCCGAGCAGCGGATTGAAGGTATGCTTTGCCAGCCTTTCCCCCTCCGGCACCAGAATCTCAATGCCGAGGATCCCGGTATAGTCCGATCGCTCCAGCACCTCAAAGACCGCCTCGAAGATCATGCGGCGCGGCACAGGGTTGATGGCGGCTTCTCCCACCTGTTCCTTCAGTCCCGGCCTCGTCATCCGGCCCACGCCGGTACCGCCGTACAGTCGAATGCCGGGAAAATCCGGGTTCGTGAAATACTGCCGTACACCCATCCTCTCGTTCGTTTCATCGGAAAGGAAAAAGGCCCGTGCCGCAATCTGCGCACCGTGCGTGACATCCGGATCATCGCCGGCGTCCTTCAGCGTATAGAAGCCGTCCTGCGTTTCCCGTTCAAATACCGGCTGCGAAACCAGCTCTCCGCCGGGCAGACGCACCGTTGTCCTCTCCTCTGCAATATGCAGCAGCAGCTTCTCCGCAGCCGCCTTGGCCGCAATGGCCGCGCAGGTTCCCGTGGTCAGCCCGCGGCGCAGCAGCTTCTGATTTTTTCTGACAGTCCGCTCCATGGCTTCCTCCGTTCCTTTCATTCGCGGCAATGCAGCACCCGGGTACCGCGAGAACAGCAAGGCCCGCAGACATTAAAATAAGCATAAGTCCGTGCTTTCTTAATATCTGCGGGCAAATGTCAGCTCCGCTTTTCTCCCAGGGCAAAGCTGAACTCGGTCACATAACCATCCTCGTCCTGCTGTATCTTCTGCATGCCGATTTCCTTCAGGAAGCTGAAGGCATCGGAGGCGATGATATCCGGCAGATTGTTGTCGAGGTAGTGCACCTTGGCGTGCTTCAGGACCTTCAGGGTAATGTCATAGGCTTCACCTGCGGGCTTGTTGTCCGACTTCTGATGGTAAACCGAAGCCGATACCTCATAGTAATCGCCCTTGTCCACCTTTGTGCTCACATGCACCTCAACGATGGAATTCGGGTAATTGGCAAATTCCGAGGC
>CAVELT010000006.1:0-1164 GCA_963616545.1 Dysosmobacter segnis
GTAAGAGCTCTCATGACACTCTGCTTTGCTACTCTGTACTGCTTGGAACGAGCTCCTCTGTAGCCCTTTGCCAGCTTCAGTACTCTGTTATGCTTCTTCTTAGCGTTAACGCCGCCCTTAATTCTCATTGTTTATTTCCTCCTCAATCAAATCGTCAGCAAATCAAAGATACGGAAGAATCTTCTTCATTGTCTTTACATTTGTTGCGTCTACTACAGTGTCCTTTCTCAGACCTCTCTTACGCTTTGTTGACTTCTTTGTAAGGATGTGGGACTTGTTTGCCTTGTTTCTAACAAGCTTGCCGGTACCAGTAACCTTAAAACGCTTTGCAGCGGCTTTCTTTGTCTTAAGCTTTAACTTTGCCATATTTGCCTCCTGTGAATTTACTTTTTCGGGCTCAAAACCACAGCCATATTTCTGCCTTCTACCTTAGCGGGCTTGTCCAGTACGGCAATGTCCGCCAGCTTCTCGGCAAAATCATCCAGAATATACTTTGACTGGTTCATGCGGGACATCTCACGGCCGCGGAAGCGAAGTGCTACCTTGACCTTGTTGCCCTTTTCCAGGAACTTTCTGGCTGCGGAAAGCTTCGTGTTGAGATCGTTGGTATCGATATTCGGTGTCATACGAATCTCTTTCAGCTCAGTGGTGTGCTGATTCTTCTTGGCTTCCTTTTCCTTGCGCATCATCTCATAACGATACTTGCCGAAATCAGCGATCTTGACAACCGGCGGAGCCGCCATTGCCGCGATCTTGATCAGATCCAGATCCTGATCTCTCGCCATCATATAAGCGTCCCGGGAGGACATGATGCCGAGCTGCTGTCCGTCAGCACCGATCACTCTGACTTCCTTGTCTCTGATCTGCTCGTTAATCTCGATTTCTGTGCCCTTTTTAATTGCCATAAGCTCCTCTCAAAATTTATTTTGAACAATAAAATATGGTGGATTGTAAGCCAATCCACCATTGAAAAATACACGAAGTAAAAATCAATATGAACCCGGGATCAGCGCCTGCTGCCAAGGTGAGGTGGATACCTACTTTCCTGTCTTTGCGACTTTCCTATACTAGCACAGCAAGCCGTGCCAGTCAAGGACTGATTTTACCTGTTTTTCAGATCTTTGCCTCGGTCAGAAGCTCCAGGCTGTGCTCCTCATTCATCTT
>CAVELT010000006.1:2020-5192 GCA_963616545.1 Dysosmobacter segnis
CGAAGCTTGTTGCGGTAAACCATGATGGCATTGGGGCAGTTCATGGGCTTGGCCGCAAAATAATCGCTCTCATCCTCCTTCTCGCCCGGGATGATGAACATATTCTCCTTATAGTGTCCCCAGTGACCGGAGGTTGCCCAGATCTTCTGGTTGTTGATCACCGGTGCCGCAATCTCGTTGTAGCCGTGCTCCTCATGAATGCCTCTCCAGAACTCCAGCAGGGCATTGAAGAGCTTCCAGCCTCTGGGCATCCAGTAGGGCATGCCCGGTGCTGTCTCATGGAACATGAAGAGATCCAGCTCCGGTCCCAGCTTCTTGTGATCACGCTCCTGGGCCTCCTTCAGCAGCTTCAGGAACTCCTTCAGCTGTGCCTTGTCCGGGAAGGCATAGACGTAGATTCTCTGCAACTGGTCCTTCTTCTCGTCTCCTCTCCAGTAGGCACCGGATACGGAACGGATCTGGAAGGCCACGTTCATGAGCTCCTGGGAATTCTCCACATGGGGTCCGCGGCAAAGATCCACATAGTCATCACCGGTATAGTAAACAGTGATGGTCTCGTCCGCCGGCATTTCCTCGATCAGCTCTGTCTTGAACTTCTGTCCCTTGAAAAGCTCCAGTGCTTCCTCTCTGGAAACCTCCTTGCGGGTCCAGGCCTCTCTTCGCTTGATGATCTCCCGCATCTTGTCCTCGATGGTCTTGAAATCATCCTGGCTCACGGTTCTCGGCAGCACAAAATCATAGTACAGTCCGTTCTCGATCTGGGGTCCGATGGCATACTGTACCTCCGTACCGAACAGCTCAATCACGGCCTTCGCCAGAATATGCGCCATGGAATGGCGGTATACCTGTAAAAATTCTTCCTTCTCCATAAATGACTCCTTTTCCGCCGTTCCCTCCTTTGGGGCGAGAGAGCAGCAAATAAAAACGCCCCATACATCCACAGGGGACATATGGGACGAATAGCTCGCGGTTCCACCCAAATTACTGTAAACACAGTCACTCAAGTGATGATAACGGGATCACCGGATCCGATTAAGGATCTCTCCGAGGTGGTCTTCACTGATCCGATCCGCAGGACTTCTCACCATCCGTCCCTCTCTTTAGCCTCTCGAAAAAGCTACTCTCCTCATCAACGATTTATTTCTTATTCAATTACAGACTGCATTATAGGCACGGTCTGTTCACTTGTCAATAGACAGACTTTCCACAATGCTGTGAATTTCTTCCAGTCCCTGCTTTGTTGTGGCAGAGAATGGGATCATGGTACAGTCCTGACTGGCTCCCAGCACCTTTCTGGCCTGTTCGGTCTGCTTCCGGATCTGGGAGCGATTGATCTTGTCCGTCTTCGTCAGCACCACCATAGGTTCATAGCCCGTAGCCGCCTTCAGAAATTCAAACATCTGCACATCCTGACGGGTGGGATCATGGCGGATATCCACCAGCAGAATCACCTCCTCAATCGTCTCCGAGGCGGCAAAATAGCGGTTGATCATCCGATCCCACTTTTCCTGCTCTACCGGTCCCGTGGAGGCATAGCCGTAGCCCGGCAGATCCACCAGATAGAAGGCGTCGTTCACATTATAAAAATTGATCGTTCTCGTCTTTCCCGGGGTCTGGGACGTGCGGGCATAGGCCTTCCGGTTGATAAAGGCATTAATAAAGGAGGATTTTCCCACATTGGAGCGTCCGGCCATGACAAATTCCGGCTTTTCCGTCTTGGGGAGCTCCGACTTTACGCCCAGCACATAATCCAGATTGACACTTTTGATCTTGATCATAAATCCGTACTCTCACTGTCGGCAGACATATCCTGCAGGCTTGCCCGGCGGCTTCTGCCGTGTCCGTTCTCTGCCGCATCCCGGCGGGTGATCTCCGGCGTTCCCTTGCCTTCCACCACGTCTCTGGTGATGCTCACCTCGGTGATGTCCGGCTCAGAGGGGATCTCATACATGATGTCCATCATCATATCTTCCATGATGGAACGCAGGCCTCTGGCACCGGTCTTTCTCTCCACCGCCTTCTCCGCAATGGCCTCAATGGCCTCTTCGGTAAAATGCAGCTTCACGTTGTCCAGCTCAAAAAGCTTCTGATACTGCTTCACCAACGCATTCTTCGGCGTGGTCAGGATCTGCTTCAGGGTATGCACATCGTGGCTCGTCAGCTCCACGTCAATGGGCACACGGCCGATAAACTCCGGGATCAGACCGAACTTTACCAGATCCTCCGGCTGTACCTGCCGCAGCACATCATCGTAGTTTTCCTTGTTCTTCTCTACGATCTCTGCGCCGAAGCCCATGGAGCCTGCCGCAATACGCTTCTCAATAATATGCTCAAGACCGTCAAAGGCTCCGCCGCAGATAAAGAGAATGTTTGTGGTATCGATCTGAATCAGCTCCTGCTGCGGGTGCTTTCTGCCGCCCTGGGGCGGAACCGAAGCCACAGTGCCCTCCAGAATCTTCAGCAGCGCCTGCTGTACGCCCTCGCCGGATACATCTCTCGTGATGGAGACATTTTCCGATTTCTTTGTGATCTTATCGATCTCATCGATATAGATGATGCCCACCTCTGCGCGCTTGATGTCGTAGTCCGCCGCCTGGATCAGCTTCAGCAGGATGTTTTCCACATCCTCACCTACATAGCCGGCCTCTGTCAGCGCTGTAGCATCCGCAATGGCAAAGGGCACACCCAGCACCCGTGCCAGCGTCTGTGCCAGATAGGTTTTTCCGGTACCGGTGGGTCCGATCATCAGAATGTTGGATTTCTGTACATCGATGTCCTTGATCTTTGAAGTGATGCGCTTGTAGTGGTTGTAAACCGCCACGGAAAGCACCTTCTTGGCCTCGTCCTGCCCGATCACATACTCATCCAGAAATTCCTTGATTTCCCGCGGCTTCAGAAGGCGGATGGACTCTGCATCCACCAGGCCCTCCTCGCCGTTTTTCTCGTTCAGAATCTCCTGACAGAGATCCACACACTCATCACAGATATAGGTATTGTTCAGACCCGCAATCAGCTTATGCACCTGCTTGGCAGATTTGCCGCAAAAGCAGCATCTGACCTTGTCCTCGGATTTCATTGGCATATTCCAAATTCCCCTTTATCTACTTTCTACACCCTGATCTCTGGAACGGAAAATGTGGTCCACAATTCCGTACTCCAATGCCTGCTCCGC
>CAVELT010000006.1:6019-7337 GCA_963616545.1 Dysosmobacter segnis
CAGATCCTCATACTTCATCTTGTACTGCTCAGCGATCTTCTTGAACTCCTCTTCCACCTTCTCATCGGAAGCCTCAATGTTCTCCTGCTTCTGAATAGCCTCAAGCACGAGAGAGGACTTAATGTTGTTTTCAGCTGACGGCTTCATCTGCTCCTCCAGCTTCTCCTTGGTGAGGCCGGTGATCTGCAGATACTGATCCATCGGAATACCCTGCTGCTGCAGTCTCATCTGATACTCATAGTACATCTGCTCAACCTGCATCTCCACCATGGGTGCCGGAATCTCCAGAGTTGCATTCTCTACAACCTTAGCCACAACGGCATTCTCGTTGGCAGCTGCAGCCTGCTTCTCCTTCTCCTCCTTGATGGTCTTCTTCAGATCCTTCTTGTACTCATCCAGAGTATCGAACTCAGAAACCTCAGAAGCGAACTCATCATCGGCTGCCGGAACCTGCTTCTCCTTCACGCCCTTGATGGTTACCTTGAAAAGAGCTGCCTTGCCGGCAAGATCCTTTGCGCCGTACTCCTCCGGGAAGGTCACATTGACATCCACAGTCTCACCGGTCTTGTGGCCGATCAGCTGATCCTCAAAGCCCGGAATAAAGGTGCCGGAGCCGATGGTCAGCGGATAGTCCTCGCCCTTGCCGCCGGCGAACTCAACGCCGTCAACAGAGCCCACGAAATCGATGGTGGCAGTATCGTCCTTCTTGATCTCGCGATCCACGTCAACTACACGGGCATTCTTCTCCAGCTCTCTGTTCAGGCGCTCTGTCACTTCCTTGGCAGATACTGTGGTGTCAGCCTTCTCAACGGTCACACCCTTGTACTCGCCCAGTGTCACTACCGGCTTCACAGCAACGGTAGCGGTATAAACCAGGTTCTGTCCCTTGCCGATCTGATCAACAGCGATCTCCGGTCTGGAAACGATCTCCAGTCCGGACTCCTTCATAGCCTCCGGATAAGTAGCATCCAGAACCGTATTGATTGCCTCCTCATAGAACACCTCAACGCCGTACATCTTCTCGATCATGGCCATGGGTGCCTTTCCCTTTCTGAAACCGGGAAGATTGAATCTATTCTTGGTCTTGTTATAGGCCTTTACAAGTGCCTTGTCGAACTCCGCAGCCTCAACCTCTACGGTCAGCTTCGCCATGCTCTTCTCTAAATTCTCAACTTTTACGCTCATTTAAGAGTACCTCCACAAACTTCTTTATCATTGAATACCCGGTACATGCTCCTCAAGATGCTCTGCCCGTGGTAGACATGTCCAAATCAAGAGTATAGCACCGAAATGCTATCCACGCAAGGAAATTCCTAGG
>CAVELT010000006.1:8237-10664 GCA_963616545.1 Dysosmobacter segnis
GGGAACTTTCTGGTCAGAGCGATTCTCTCACCGTTGATCTCCTTCACCAGAACCTTAACCTCCTGACCCGGCTTGAAGAGCTTCTTCGGGTTCTCGATTCTGCCCCAGCTCATCTCGGAGATGTGCAGAAGTCCGTCAGCGCCGCCCAGATCGATGAAGGCACCGAAATCTGTCAGATTCTTAACCACACCGGTACGAACATCGCCGACAGCCAGCTCAGCGAAGAGCTTGTCATGCTGCTCCTTCTTTGCTGCAGACATCAGCTGCTTGCGATCGCCGATGATTCTTCTCTTCTGCGGGTTGAACTCAGTGATGATGAACTGAATGTCCTGACCCTGATACTTTGTCAGGTCTCTCTCAAAGGTATCTGATACCAGAGAAGCCGGCACGAATACTCTTGCGCCGTCAACCTCAACGTTCAGACCGCCCTTAACAACCTGGATAACCTTTCCTGTAAGAACAGTGCCGTCCTCGAAAGCCTTGCGAAGCTCCTCGGAAGCCTTGGACTGAAGTGCATCTCTGTGAGAAAGCACTACCTGGCCCTCACCGTCATTAACCTTCTTCACCTTGCACTCGATCTCATCGCCGACATTGATCACAGTCGTGAGATCCAGTGAATTATCTGCGCTGTAGTCGTTTCTGGTCATGATTCCGTCGGACTTGTAGCCGATATTCAGCGCAATCTCATCAGGCTTTACGCTGATGACCTTGCCAGTAACAATCTCCCCCGCATGAATTGATTTCAGTGATCCTTCAAGCATTTGTTCAAAACTCATTTCTGACATAAGTTAGAACCTCCTCTATAATTTCTTTTGGGGTGCTTGCCCCTGCTGTAATACCTACGCTTTGAATCGCTTCATCCGAATCGAAGTTAAGATCTTCTACCGTTTGTATCAGCTGGGTGTTCCGGCATTCTGTCGAACAAATCTCAAATAGCTTCTTCGTGTTTGATGAACTGCTTCCTCCAATGACAATCATGGCATCGGAGCGTCCAGCCAGCTCCTTTGCTTCGTTCTGTCTTTCGAAAGTTGCGTTGCAAATCGTATTTATAACGGTAACATAATAACCCTTCTCGCGCAAAATTTCAACAATAACTTTGAATTTATCGACATTAAATGTGGTCTGCGCGGCCACGAAAGCGGGCGTTCCGTTAACTTCCGGAAGCTGACAGGCGGCTTCTGCATCCGGAAGGACCGTTACCGGTCCCTCGGCCCACCCCACAATGCCCTGCACCTCCGGATGCACCGGACTGCCGGCCAGGAAGGTCTGCTCTCCCCGGGCGGTATGCTCCCGCACCAGCCGCTGTATCTTCTGCACGAAGGGGCAGGAGGCATCGATCACCGTAAGACCGTTTTTCTCCAGCTGCTCATAAACCGCTCTGCCTACCCCGTGGGCCCGGATAATGACGATGCCCTCCCGCAGGCCGGCAAGCGCCTCCGGTCCCTCCAGCACGGCAACGCCCCGTTCCTTCAGGTCGTTCACCACTGTATCGTTATGCACAATGGGGCCGTAGGTATAAATCTGCTTCTGCTCCGACACCGGCTTCTGCTGTTCCTTTTCCAGCACGGAAAGCACTGTGTTCACGGCGCGCTCCACACCGAAGCAGAAGCCTGCCGTTTTGGCCAGCGTCACCTTCATTTTCCACCGCCCAGGCTCAATGCAATGATCCGGTCTATGGTTTCGTCCAACGTCATCTCCGAGGAATCCACCAGTACCGCATCCTCTGCCTGCATAAGCGGAGAATTCTCCCGGTGCATATCCCGGTAATCCCGCTCCGCCACCTCTTTTTCGATCTGAGGCAGCTCCGCCGGCATGCCCTTTTCCCGAAGCTCCAGTGCCCGGCGGCGGGCTCTCACCTCTACGGAGGCCGTCAGATAGATCTTCAGATTGGCATGGGGCAGAACCTTCGTGCCGATGTCCCGGCCGTCCATGACCACAGAGCTCTCCTCGGCCAGCTTTTTCTGCAGTGCCACCAGCTTGTCCCGCACCGGCTGGTACTGGGATACAGAGGACGCGGCATCACCGATCGCCTGGGTGCGAATGGCCGCGGAGACATCCTCGCCGTTCAGGTAGACCTGCTGGCTTCCGTCCTCTGCATAGGCAATGGAAACATTGACCTCCGGGAGACCGGCAACTACGGCACCCTCATCCTGCAGGTTCACATTTTTCCGGACAAAAAACAAGCCGAGCGCCCGGTACATGGCACCGGTATCCACATATATATAGGAAAGCTCTCTGGCCACGGCCTTCGCAACAGTCGATTTGCCGGCCCCCGCAGGACCGTCAATGGCAATACTATAGGGCATCTTCATCCTCCTTTGCCGCGCTCCTTCCGGCCAGCCAGCCGGTGGAAAAGGCGCTCTGCATATTAAAGCCGCCGGTATAGGCATCCACATCGATGACCTCGCCGGCAAAATACAATCCCTT
>CAVELT010000006.1:11445-23341 GCA_963616545.1 Dysosmobacter segnis
GCCTTTTTCAGCAGCCGCTTCAGCGCATCCGTGATGCTGTAGGCCCTGTCCGAGGTGGGGAATACCCGGCCGCCCCGCTCTGTTTTCACCCGGGTGCCGCCCTCCTCCAGCAGCTTTATCAGATCCTGATTCGTAAAGCCGTACAGGGCCGAATACAGGAAACGGGGATTGGACAGAAACTGCCCGAAAAAATCAGAAAGATCACAGGCATTGGTCAGGTTTCCCCGTCCCTTGCCTGTGATGAAGATTTTCTTTCCCAGCTTCTCGTTTTTTTCCAGGAGAAAGACATTTGCCGCTGCATTCTCCCGCTTTGCGGCAAGGGCAGCCAGCATGCCTGCCGCCCCGCCGCCGATCACTGCAATATTCATTCTGCTTCCCTTCTCACTTTACCGGCAGAACAAACATGTTGTAAATTGCCTTGATGGCACTCTCAAAGTCCTCATTGCGAACGCCGATGATGATGTTGTACTCACTGGAGCCCTGATCAATCATGCGGATATTGATATACTCATGTGCCAGTGCGCTGAAGATTCTGCCGGCAACGCCTCTCGAGGACTTCATGCCGCGGCCCACCACGGCGATGAGGGCCAGATCGGCCTCCAGCTCGATGAGATCGGGATTTACGGCACGCTGAATGCCCTGCAGCACCTTCTGCTCATTGTGCTCCAGCTCCTCCTGGTGAATAAACAGCGTCATGGTATCGATGCCGGAGGGAACATGCTCCACGCAGATGCCGTTGTCCTCAATGACCGACAGCACCTTCCGGATGAAGCCCACCTCTGCATTCATCATGGCCTTCTCGATATTAATAGAGCAGAAATTCTTCTTTCCTGCGATGCCCGTGATGGTAAAGCGGGGCTTCTTCAGTGTATTGGCCACGATCATGGTGCCGTGGTCCTCCGGCCGATTGGTGTTCTTGATCTGGATGGGAATACCCTCGCGGCGCACCGGGAAGATGGCATCCTCATGCAGCACGCCGGCGCCCATATAGCTGAGCTCCCGAAGCTCCCGATAGGTAATATAGTCAATGACCTCCGGATCCTTCACAATGCGGGGATCGGATACCAGGAAGCCGGATACATCGGTCCAGTTCTCATAGAGATCCGCATGCACTGCTGCCGCGATCAGGGAACCGGTCACGTCCGAACCGCCTCTGGAGAAGGTCACCGTATGTCCCTCGGCATCCGCGCCGTAGAAGCCCGGCAGCACAGCATAATCGATATCCTTCAGCACAGCGGCCGTCTTCTTCTCCGTTTCCCCGAAGTTGCAGCTGCCGTCCGCATTGAATTCAATGCAGTCTGCCGCATCCACGAACTGAAAGCCCAGATATGCCGCCATCAGCTTGGCGTTGAGGTACTCGCCGCGGGAAGCCGCATAGTCCCGGTTGGCACCCTGCTCCAGCTTTTCGCGGATAGTCTGAAAATCCTCTGTCAGGCTGAACGTCAGGCCCAGACCGTCGATGATGTCCTGATAACGCTGCTCGATCCGGGCCAGCGCCTCCTCTGTTCCCTTGCCGGACTGCACCGCATCATAGAGCTGATACAGCATATCCGTCACCTTGACATCCGCACCATGACGTTTTCCCGGTGCCGATACCACTATGTATTTTCTTCCGCGGTCACTCCGAATGATGTTTGCGACCTTTTCGAACTGTTCTGCGGAAGCACAGGAGCTTCCTCCGAATTTAGCAACCTTCAGCATGCGCTCTCTCCTCTTTTTACGTAGTTTGCCGAATAAACCCCTTCACTATAGCACCCTTATATTTCATTCTCAAGCAGAATTTCCCTACGCCTCATTCCGGATGGCCGCGAGAGGGCTCAGCTTCATGGCCCGCACCGAAGGGATATATCCCGAAATACTGCCCACCAGAAAAGCAAACAGCACGGCAAAAGCCATCAGCCAGGGCGGCGTGCTGGAAATGTTTCCGGTAATATTTGCGCCGATCATCTGGCTGATGATCGGACTTCCGTTCCGGGACATAAAATTGATGATGCCGGAAATGGCAATGCTCAGTACCACACCGATGATGCCCCCGAAGAAGCCGATCAGCGCCGACTCCACCAGGAACATGTTCCGGATGTCTCCCATATCGCAGCCCAGCACCTTCATGACACCGATTTCGCGGGTTCTTTCATAAATAGACATCATCATGGTATTCATAATGCCGATGGCCGCCACAAGCAGCGACACCGCGCCGATACCGCCCAGCACCAGCTGCACCAGGGCGATGCTGTCCTGGGACTGCTGCAGCCACTGCATATTGGAGTAGCACTCATAGCCCATGCCGGAAATTTCCTTCTGCACCTCCTCCACATGATTCATATCGTCCACAAAAACATAGGCCGTATCATAGGCATAGAAGCGAATCGGCTTTCCGTTTTTCCCCGTCTGGGGATAGGGCACCAGCTGCTTCTTGTAGATCCGCCGCAGGAAGGTCTTCAGGGTATCAATATCCGCAAGGCACCGATAGGCATTTTCTCCCTCGCTGACCTCCTCATCGCCCGCCAGCACACCCGCGGTTTTCAGAATGTATTTTTTGCTGTTGGTCTGCGCGCCGGAATCACTGCTGTTCTCTTTTCCGTTGTCAGCCGCTGGAAAGGTATAGAAAATGGTGTCCTTCAGGGGATCCACCACGCCGTAGTTGCTGTAATCGTTTCCCTTATAAAAGGACCAGCGCTTGATCATATTGCCGTAAAGCAGCGACAGGGTCTGCTGGTTCGCCTTGGGAATGCTTCCCTCCGCCAGCTCCAGCTGCTGCAGATAATACTGTGAAACGCCTAGGATCGAATAATCCGCCTGGTAGGCGCCGCTTCTGGCATGCACATAAACCGACAGGGCCGGAGACGTCCCCAGAACATGCGGTATCTTCCCGAAGCTGTCCACCACCTCGTCCGTCATGTACTGCTGCGCTCCGCTGCTGCCGTAGTTATAATTGTACACTGTGATCATAGTCAGGGAACCGGATTCCTGATAAGAACGCATCAGACCTTCACGGATCCCCAGACCCAGACTGATCATGGTCACAATAGAAGCCGTGCCGATGACCACGCCCAGTACCGTCAGCAGCGTCCTGGTTCTTCGTCTCTTAAGATTGCTGACCGCCAGTCGGAACAGATCAGATGCTCTCATCTTCCTCCCTCTGCTTTTTCCGCTTCCGGATAAAATAGACCGTTATGCCAATGACGGCACCCGCCAGGACAGCCGCACCTCCCAGCAGAATGGGCAGCGGAAGGCTCTTTTCCTCGGTTTCCTGTCCCTCCATGGCGTCCATATCCATGTCCTCCGTCACAGGCTCCGTCACCGTCAGTGTCACAGATGTGTCCTCTGTGAAGCTGTTGCCGTTGACATCCTCATAGCGGATGGTCACCGGTATGGTGCCGTCATCCTCTGTCACCGCTGTTCCGGTCAGCATGATGTCCACGCTGCCGGATTTTCCGGACTCAATGTTGCCCACATAGCAGGAATTGGTCTTGATGGAATCTGCCGCAAACTCCGCCTGTACATTGTAGAGCGTCACCTTTCCGGTATTGTTGATGCTGAAGGTCACATTGCTCTCACCGCCCACCTCAACAGTATCCGGTGTGACATCAAAGCCGGAGCAGCTGAGACGGGCCTTCTGCTTCACCGGCACATTGATCGTCACCTTTTCCGAGGCATTCTTAAATTCCGGCGAATCATACTTTTCGTTAACGGTCACGGCATAGGACTTCGGATCCACGCCGGCTGCTGCCGTCATCTGCACCCGGAGCTCCCGGCTTTCTCCCGCCGCCAGAGAATTCAGCACAATGGAGTTCGCACCGCCCTCCATGGAAAATACCGCCGTATCATTGGCCTTGTCCGATTCCAGACTCAGCAGAATGTTGCTGGCGCCGATGCTGGCGGAGGCATTCTTCATCGTGAACACCAGCGTAAAGGGCTCTCCGGCATACACCTCTGCCGGCTCCGTGTGATAGGCATCCACGATCAGTCTCGCCTTGGTACGGTCATTTTCATTGAATTCTCCCAGTGAGCTCTCCGTATTCACCATGGTGGAATTGCCGACATTAACATAAAAGGTATAGGTTTCCGTAATATGCGTGGCGGCGCCGGGAGTCTGCTTGTAGCTCACCTCGTAGGACAGGGGATAATAGGCCGAGGCCGCATTTTTCTTGATGGCCATGGAATATTCCGGGGTAATGACGCTTCCCGCCTCCACCTGCTCGTACTCCCTGTCATAATTGGATTCGTTGATTTCAAAGGGAAATGCCTTGCTCGCCTCCGACTTCGGATTGGCCGTGGTCTGCACATCTGCCTTTTCATCCAACGAGGTCTTCATATGAACCTTCACGTCATACAGCGTCCGGCTGGTCTGATTCCGAAAATTTACGCCGAAATTCATGACATTGGGATAGCTGCCGCCGGGCGTGGACTGGTTCTCGCCGATGACAAAGGCCGTATCCTTCGTCCTGGCCGAGGGATCCGTGATCTCGCCGCCCTTGTCAATATACACATTGATGAACTCCGTCTTATTGAACTTGCCGTAGGAGCCGGTGCTGTTCTGAGGCACCTCATACCAGATGGTAAAGGGAATGCCGAAGTAGCCGTCACTGGTGTTGCCGTCATTGTCCTTCATGGTCAGGGCATCACTCCGCACCGTCACGTTGAAGGTGAGATCCACATATTCACCCTTCTTCAGTGTACCCACCGTCTGCTCCTGCGTAAAAAGCGACGCGTTGATTTCGAAGGGATAGACGCCGCCGTCCACGGGGTAGACATAATTCAGCTTGTTGTTGTAGGCGTAGCTTTTGCCGGCCTGGTAGCCCTCCTCCCAGACATCGGCCCGTTCGTTGTCTCCGTCGCTGTCATCCGTTGCCGTACTGCCGTAGGGATTGCTCTTCTTATAGCTGCTGCCGGGTTCATTGGTGGTCAGATAATTCTGGTCGTTGGACAGCCGTACCCGGACATTCTGAATTTCATCCGTTACGGGATTGTAGAGACCGTTGGCCCCGTTGTAGCCGATGCGCACATGCATCTGCATTTGCTGACCGGGATAGCCGATCTGGGTATCCGCCGTGTCATGAATAAAGGTGTTCATGTTGGTATTGACATAGGAAGCCTGCGCCGTCATACTGCCGTCCAGGCCCGGAAAACAACCAAGGCTCAGCACCAGGGCCATCAGAATCGCCGCTCCCCGTTTCCATCTGTTCCGCATCTCTTACCTCCCGCCCGCCGCTTCGGCAGGCGCCTATTTCTTCTCTTCCTTACTGCTCTCTGTCGGCTTCACCACCTTGCAGAAGGGCACACTGCCGTTTTCCGCAAGAATCCGCTGCTCCACCACACTCTCTCTGCGAATTACCGTCTCTACCACCCGGCCGTCTACCACGCGGATCTGCCGGTCTGCCCAGGCCGCAATCTGCGGATCATGGGTAACCATGATCAGGGTTTTCCCCTCTTCCGCCACAATCCGCTGCAGAAGCTGCAGCACCTCCTCGGTGGTATGGGAATCCAGGTTTCCCGTCGGCTCATCCGCAAAGATGATCTTCGGCTCAATCACCAGCGCCCGGGCTATGCCTACCCGCTGCTGCTGGCCGCCGGACATCTGGTTCGGCATATGCTCTGCCTGATCTGCAATGCCCATCTGCCGCAGGGCCTCCGCGGCCCGCCGCTCCCGCTCCGCCAGAGAAACGCCGCGGAACATCAGCGGCATGGCCACATTTTCCTTGGCATTCATGGTATTCAGGAGGTTATAGCTCTGGAAAATAAATCCCACATTCAGCCGGCGGAAGCGCACCAGCTGGGCCTCATTCATCCTCTCAATGTGCTTGCCGGCGATTTCGATCTGCCCGCGGCTGGGCTTTTCCAGCCCCGCCAGCATATTGAGGCAGGTGGATTTTCCGGAGCCGGAGGTTCCCACGATGGCAATGAACTCTCCGGGGTAAATATCGAAGCTGACTCCGTTCAGAGCATAAACCCGGTTTTCACCGATCTGATAGATCTTATACAGCTCCCGCACCTTGATCAGTGCTTCCATTGTACACCTCCGCGGCATAAAAAATTTCTGACATTTCTCTGAACTATCTCTTAGTGAAAAGAAACCCGGGGCTTACCGCCCCGGATCCTCCTTCCGTCATTTTATTCAGCTTTCTTTCCGGTGATGGAATTGTACTTCGGCACCAGAACGGTCTTGCCGCCCATATACGGCTGCAGAACCTCCGGAATGGTGATGCTTCCGTCTGCCTGCAGGCGGTTCTCCAGAAAAGCAATCAGCATTCTGGGAGGTGCCACGCAGGTATTGTTCAGCGTATAGGCCAGATGATTCTTTCCGTCCTCGCCCTTGATCCGGATCTTCAGACGTCTTGCCTGCGCATCGCCCAGGTTCGAGCAGGAGCCCACCTCGAAGTACTTCTTCTGTCTGGGTGACCATGCCTCTACGTCACAGGACTTCACCTTGAGATCTGCCAGATCGCCGGAGCAGCACTCCAGAGTGCGCACCGGGATCTCCATGGAACGGAAGAAATCCACTGTATTCTTCCAGAGCTTCTCGTACCAGTCCATGGCCTCCTCCGGCTCACAGACCACGATCATTTCCTGCTTTTCAAACTGGTGAATACGGTATACACCTCTCTCCTCGATGCCGTGTGCACCCTTCTCCTTACGGAAGCAGGGAGAGTAGGAGGTCAGCGTCAGCGGCAGCTCGGCATGGGGAATGATCTGGTCGATGAAGCGGCCGATCATGGAGTGCTCGGAGGTACCGATCAGATAGAGATCCTCGCCCTCGATCTTGTACATCATGGCATCCATTTCCGAGAAGGACATCACGCCGTCCACCACCTTGGAACGGATCATGTAAGGCGGGATCACATAGGTGAAGCCTCTGCCGATCATGAAATCCCGGGCATAGCTGAGAATGGCGGAGTGCAGACGTGCAATGTCGCCGATCAGGTAGTAGAAGCCGTTGCCGGCTACCCGTCCTGCCGCATCCAGATCGATGCCGCCGAAGCTCTCCATGATATCGGTATGATAAGGCACTTCGAAATCCGGCACCACCGGCTCACCGAAGCGCTCATTCTCCACATTGCTGCCGTCATCCGGTCCGATGGGCACGGAAGCATCGATCATGTTCGGGATCACCATCATGCGCTTCAGAACCTCGTCCTGCAGCTTCGGCTCCTGCTCCTCCAGCTCCTTCAGCCGTGCAGAAAAAGCGGAAACCTCTGCCTTGACGGCAGCAGCCTCTTCCTTCTTTCCCTGGGCCATCAGTGCGCCGATCTGCTTGGAAACCTGATTCTTCTTCGACCGCAGGGCATCTGCCTCTGCCTGCACCTTTCTCGCTTCCTCATCCAGACGAATCACCTCATCCACCAGCGGAAGCTTGCTCTCCTGGAACTTCTTCCGGATATTCTCCTTCACAAGCTCCGGATTTTCTCTGACAAATTTTATATCCAACATGAAAATCCTATCCTCCCTACGGAATATTTGATCTGAAAATTTCCTACTTACTATACCTTCTCTTTGCGGCTTTTTCAAGCATTCCCGCGCAGCCGGTCCAGAATATCCTCGAACTGCACACCGAGGAGCGGGGAAATGTCTTCGGCCTCCGAATGCCGGACTGCCGCCTCAATAAAGTCTGCCGCAGAGGCTGCCGCAGCGGCCAGCGTCTGTCCCTGCAGGATCCGTCCCGCCGCAACAGCAGCAAAGAGGTCTCCCGTGCCGGCACGCCCGCTCCCCACCCGGGGATTCTGCAGAAATACCGGCATTTTCCCGGGCTCCGCCACACAGTTCAGCAGCATGTCTCCCGCTTCAATTCCCGTGATCACAAAGGAGGCCCGGGAAAGAGAGCCCAGCTCTGCGCAGAGGGACTGCAGAACAAAGAGACGGCCGCTGTCGCTCTGACAGGAATCCAGCGCCTCCCGAAGTCCCTGATAGTCAAAGTCTGCCAGAAGGCAGGCCTCCGTCAGATTCGGAAAGACATAATCCGCCGTCCGCATAAGCTCCCGGAACGCACTGATATGCGCATCTCCCATGCCGCGGTACAGACGGCCGTGGTCTGCCATCACAGGATCGAGAAAATACAGCGGCGCTGCCGAAACTTCCCGTTCCTCCCGAAGCCAGCGCAGAATGGCCTCCGCCCCGATGCCTGCGCCCAGATAACCGGAAAGCACCGCATCAAAATGAAAGCCGTTTCTCTGCCAGGCCCGAAAGCTGTCCTCCAGACGATCGCTGAGATCTGTCACCGCCACCTCCGGATAACCGGTATGACTGCTGAGCACGGCAGTGGGCAGCGGCGAGGACATAAACCCCATGGTGGCCAGCACCGGCAGCGCAATGCCGATGGAGCAGCGGCCCACGCCGCTCAGGTCATTGATCAGCGCAATTTTTTTCATTTTCATCTTTTTGCAGACTCTCCTTGCTCTGCCCCCGCCAGCTTTTGCAGGAAGGCGGCAGCATTTTCCTCAATCGCAGCCTGCGGACGGAAAACCGCGGAACCGGCAATGAAGTAATTGGCGCCGGCAGCCGCAATGTCCAGAACGTTGTCCAGGTTCACGCCCCCGTCAATGCCGATATTCAGAGGAAGGTCACGTTCTGCCGCAAGAGCGCACAGGGCGCGGATCTTGTCGATGGTATAGGGGATCAGCTTCTGTCCGCCGAAGCCCGGGTTCACCGACATGATCAGCACGAGATCCAGCAGCGGCAGTACCGGCTCCAGAACCTGTATCGGCGTTGCCGGATTCAGCGCAACCCCCGCCTTTGCACCGCCCTCGCGAATCTGCTGCAGCACCCTGTCCAGATGCTTCGTGGCTTCTGCATGCACCGTAATGCCGTCGGCACCGCAATCCAGCATATCCCCGATATAGCGTCCCGGATCCTCCACCATCATATGCACGTCAAAAAAGGCGCTGCTCTGCTTTCGCAGGGAGCTGATCAAGGGCTGTCCGAAGGAAATATTCGGCACAAAGCAGCCGTCCATCACATCAAAGTGCAGGTAAGTCACCCCCGCTTTTTCTGCCCTTCCGATTTCCTCCCGCAGTGCGCCGAAATCCGCCGCCAGAATCGATGGTGCCAGGTAGTTTTTCATCTCTTGTCTCCCTCTGTTGTCCTAAAATCTCTGCTGCTCACGGAGCTCCGCAAATAGCTTCCGATAGCTGTCGTAGCGCTCCCGGGGGATAATGCCGGCCTTCACCGCGGCCTTGACAGCACAGTCCCGTACCGGTTCGCCGATATGTACGCAGGTATTATAGCGGCATTTGCTGCGATATGCCTCAAATTCCGGGAAAAAGTACATAAGACGCTCCGGAAGCACCTCCATAACATAGAGGGAAGTGAAGCCCGGCGTATCCAGGACATAGGTTTCATCGTCAATATAAAAGAATTCACTGTGCCGGGTGGTGTTCTTGCCCCGCTCGATCTTTTTTGACAGCTCTCCGGTCTCCATTTCCGCCGCCGGATGAATGAGATTGGTCAGTGTTGATTTGCCCACGCCGGAGGGACCGGAAAGCACGCTGGTCTTTCCCCGGAGCACGTCCATGATCTCCGGAAGATACTGCGGACTTCGGGTATTCAGAACATGCACCTCATAGCCGGCTGATTCATAAACAGAGCGGACATGCGCCATGTAGGCTCTCCCCTCTTCGCTGTTCTCCAGAAGATCGGATTTATTGAAGAAGATCACGGTGGGAATCTGCTTTTCCTCCATATTGATCAGAAAGCGGTCCAGCAGCGACAGACTGGGATCCGGATTTTTCAACGCAAAGATCACCACCGCCTGGTCCACATTGCTGACCTCCGGCCGGATCAGGCGGTTCTTCCGCGGCAGAATCCGCACCACATTGCCGGTTCTCTCCTTCTCCGAATCCGCCACCGGCTCCAGCTCCACCAGGTCGCCCACCAGCGGCTTCTCCTTTCGGTTTCGAAAGAGTCCCCGGGCCCGGCACTCATAATCTCCCTCCGGCGTATGCACATAGTAAAAGCCGCCGATGCCCTTGAAAATTTTGCCTTCCAGACCCATGCCTCTCCTTTTCTCAGTCTGACGGCGCGAAGCTCACCTCGAAGGAAGCCAGCACCGTATCATTTTCCGCATCCATAACATAGACGGTGCCTGTGGGAACACCGGCCGCACCCTCAATTCTGCTGTAAACCACCTGCAGCTCCGTTCCCAGAGAATAGCTCCGGGGACTCTGCAATGTGGTGTAAATGTCGGTGCCGTTCAGATTCTGACAGAGCTGTATGGACACCACCATGGTTCCGGTGATGCCGGGACCGCCTCCGCCGATCATCACCGTCTGGTTGATGCTGGAATACCAGTGGGAGGACGGCCCGTTTTCCCGGACAGTGCTTTCTCCGTTCGCACCCGAGCTGACGGTAAAGTCCACCGACGCACTGAGATCCAGCAGCGAGCCGGCGGCCGGCGTCTGGGCCGTTACCACACCGATTTCCGCCTCATCCGAGGGCTCCTCCGTCACGGTACCTGCATTGAGGCCTGCCTCTGCGAGCTTTGTCAGCGCCTCCTCCTCGGTGCAGCCCAGAAGCGACGGCACCAGGGCTTCATCAGCCGGCAGCCCCTTCGACACCACCAGCTTCAGCTGCTCTGCTCCGCTGCTGTCCGGTTTGTTGGTGCTGATGACATTTCCCTCTGCCACGGAATCCGAATAGCTGTATTCCACGGTATAGGGAATGTTCCGGGCCTTCAGCTCCTTCTCGAGATCTGTGAAGCGGGTGGCCTGCAGGGTGCTGAGCTCCTCCGGCTTTGCCGGGTCATAGAAGCTGATCGTAGCAGCGCCCCTGGAGACCGTCACCTTGATGGTATCTCCCGCACTGTAGCTGCCGTCCGGATAGCTGATGATCATGCCCTCGTTATAGCGGTCCGAATACTCCTCCGTGCTGCTTTCGATATGAATGTCATAATCCGACAGATAGCTTTCCGCCTCCTTCACGGTTTTTCCGATGATTCCCGGCAGCATGCTGTCCAGACCGGAGATGGTGATGCTGACCTGGGCAGTGCTTTCCGTGCTTTCCGAAGAGGTCTGCAGCATGCCCTCCTCCCGATGCAGGAAATGCAGAAGCCGGCTGCCTGCCAGGGCCAGCAGCACCACGATTACCGCCACACAGAGCATCGCAATAAAGCGATACATCTTTGCCATGCTCTCGTCCAGCTCCTGACGGCTCACTTCTCCGTCTCTCTTGCGAAGCAGCCGCTCCAGAACATGGTCCACCGGCGACTTCACATGCTCCCGGATGGCCGAGAGCTCCCGATCGGAAAGCACGCGTCCGCCGGCATCCTCCGGCAGACCCTTCATAAAGCTGCCGCTGGGGTCCTCCAGTGCAAGCCGGAGATCATGCCCCAGCTCGCCGATATGCTGATACCGCCGGTCCGGCTTCTTCTGCATACACTTATAGACTGCTGCATCCAATGCCGGATATACCTCCGGCTGCTGCTCCCGCACATGGGGCACCGGGTTCTCCAGATGCGAAAACACCACCGCCACCGAGGTGTCCCCGTCATAGGGGACGTGCCCCGTCAGCATTTCATAGATCGTGCAGCCCAGAGAATAGATATCCGAGCGCTCATCCGAGATGCCGGAGCGGGCCTGCTCCGGGGAAATGTAGTGCACGGAGCCCATGACCGTGGCATTCACTGTCTGCTGTGTGGCGGCCCGTGCAATACCGAAGTCCGCCACCTTCACCACGCCGTCCTCTCCGACGATCATGTTCTGGGGCTTGATGTCCCGGTGCACGATGCGCATTTTATGGGCCTGCTCCATACCGTCGATCACCTGCAGCGCAATGCCGATGGTCTCCCGGTTGTTCAGTCTGCCCTTCCGCTGAATGTAGTTCTTCAGGGTAATGCCGCTGACCAGCTCCATTACGATATAGTGCAGATGCTGCTCCTCATCGTCCACCACATCGTAGGCTGCCACAA
>CAVELT010000007.1:0-10864 GCA_963616545.1 Dysosmobacter segnis
CGGGATCAGTTCTCAGCACTGCTGTCGGCGGCGGTCGTTTCTGCCTCCGTGCTCTCGGCGGCCGATTCCGTATCCGTCTCCGCTGCCGTCGTTTCGGTCGGCGGGAAGCTCTGGTACTGTACGCCGTTGCCGCCCTCTACCTCTGCGTTTCGGAACTGAATCAGCTCGGAAACCGTTACCAGCTGGAAGCCCTCCTCGTGCAGCCGGGGAATGATCTCCTGGCAGGCCTCTGCGGTGGAGGTATAGAGCTCGTGCATCAGGATAATGTCGCCGTCCTGTACGTGTCCGTCTACCATGGACTCCACGGACTGGGCATTTCTGGACTTCCAGTCCTCGGTATCCAGGGACCAGTAGATCATGGGCTTCGTAACCGCGGTCTTCACGTCATTGGTGATCTTGCCGCCCGGCAGACGGATCAGTGTGGTCTCGATGCCCACCAGCTCCTGCAGCTTGTCGTCCGTCTTCGAGAACTCGGAGCGGATATAGTCCACGCCCTTGTTGGTGAGGGAGAGGTCATGATCCCAGGAATGGTTGGCAATCTCGTGTCCGTCGTCCACCATGCGCTGCAGCTCCTCCTTGTGCTCCTCCAGACGCTCACCCACCACAAAGAAGGTGCCGCGGCCGTCCACGGCCTCCAGCTGGTCCATCAGGGAGTTGCCCACATCGGACTTCGGTCCGTCATCGAAGGTCAGGGCCACCATGGGCTTCGTGAGATCCAGATAACGGCCGTTGGAGAGCACATGGGTGGGATCCGAGAGATCCGCCTCGGTGCTCGCCTCGCTTTCCAGGACGCTTTCACCGGCCTCTGCGGCGGCTGCCACATCGAGACCGCTGGTTTCCTGCACGGTTTCGATTTCGCCCCGCTGGGCGGCCCGGCTGTTCTCAATGAAGCCCAGCACCCCGCTGACGAGACGGAAGCTGCAGTAGCAGAAGAGCAGGAGCACGGCCAGTGCGGCAATGCGGCGCTGCCGGAGCTGCTTCTTCCGTTTCCGCCGGAGCGCCTGCTTCCGGCGGCGGAGATAGCGGAGCTCCTCCTCGGTATAGACGCGGCGCCCATTGCGTGCGGCATGGCGGCGCTGTACCGCCGAGGTCTGGCGCTCTGCTGCATTTCTGCGTGCCGCTGCGTCCCTGCGTGCCGATGTACTCTTGCGCTCCGTGGCGCTCTTGCGATCTGAGGCGCTTCTGCGAGCGTTAGCAGTTCCGCTCCTGCGGTTCCCTCCGGCGGCTCTTCCGCTCGTTCCTGCGGATGCTCTCGCGGATGTATTGCGCCCCGGCGTCCGGCTGTTCCTTGTTCTGTTGTCGGTACGTCCGCTCCGGCTGCCGCTTCTTCCGGCCCGGCGGCGCTCTTCATCCCTTCTCATGCTCTGCCTGTGACTTCCTTTAAAAATGGCTGCTTACTCATGTTTTGTCGGGTCCCAAGGTCAAACATCCTCCCGCAAGCAAGCCGGCATCGGATGTTAGGACCTTTTGACTCTAGTATCATAGCATAAAAATTATCTTAACAAACAACAAATGTTTCCTGACGTCAAAAAAGTGCAATCTGCAAACGGATATTACGATCCTTACGCCAGCTCCAGCCGCCGGAAGGGGATCTTGTCCGCCTCCAGGAGCCGCTCCTCACGCCGGTGACAGGTGAACAGCAGCACCTGGCCGGGATACTGGGCCTCGATGAAGTGGAGGGCGGCCCGCAGCCGGTCCTCATCGTACATGACGAAGCTGTCATCCAGCACCAGCGGCAGCTTCTCCTCCTTGTCCGACTGCAGAAGACGGGCGGCGGAAAGCCGGAGCGCCAGATAGATCTGATCCATGGTGCCGCTGGAAACCTGGTCGATGGGCACCAGCTGGTCCTTCAGGTTCAGGGACACATTCAGGTCATTGTCGATCCAGATGGAGTCATAGGCCCCGTTGGTGATGATGCTGATGAGTCCGGCCGCCTCCTCATTGAGGTAGTGTCCGAAGCTCAGGCGGATCTCCCGGGACAGCTCTGTCAGCGTTTCCTCTGCGAGCTCCAGGGCATCCAGCTTCTCTGCAATCCGGTCGTTTTCCCGGAGTGCCCGCTTCAGCTGCTCCGCCCGGTTCTTGATGTTGCCGAGATGCTGCAGCTTCTCCTCCAGGCTGCGCTGCCGCTCCTGCTGCTCCTGCAGGGCCGCGTCGCAGCGCTTTTCCTCCTCCGTGAGGGAATTCAGCGCCTCGCAGAGGGAGGCCAGCGCGTTCTGGTTTTCCGTCAGCTCCCGGCGAATGCTGTCGAGCTCCGTGAAGCGGGCCCGCAGGGCCTTCATGGCCTCCTCCGTGATGCTGTCGCTGGCCAGCTGCTTCCGGAGAATCTGCGCCAGCGCCTCCCGCTTCTGCTGCTTCTCCGCGGCCTCGGCCCGGCTGTGGGACAGCAGCACGCCGCCCTCCACAAAGAGAAGCACGGACAGCAGCAGACTCAGAAATACCAGAAGGGAGGCCGGCAGGGGCAGGGCGCGAAGCGCTGCCGCGAGGCCGCTGCTCTGATAAAAGCCCTCGATGCCCAGCATAGCGGCAAAGTTCCGGGAGCCGGAAACCGCCGACAGCACCATGAGGAGCAGGAAAAGGACGCCCCCGGCAAAGGCCGCGAAGGGCAGATACTGCCGGGCTGTTTTTCCGCCCCGTTCGTCGTTCTGCACCTCCTGATAGAGTAGCTCCGCCTTTTCTCTTTCCGCCGAAAGCGTACTGCCCTCGGGGAAGCCCGCCTGCCGCAGCACCGTTTCCTGCTGGGCCGTCTTCTGCAGCAGCTCCTCCTTCCGGGTCTGCCGGTCCTTCAGCTCGCCCCGGGCACTGTCCTTCAGCGCCGTGAAGTGATTCAGCTGATTTTCATACTCCGGCGCGGCGATTTCGCGCTCGAGATTCTTGATCTCTCCCGTCAGCGCCGCATAGCTCCGGGCCGCATCCGGCACCCGCTTCGCATTGAGCTTCTGCTTCTGGGCGTCCAGATAGCGCAGGGCTTCCACCGCATTCAGGCTGGCGTCGCCCGTGGTCTGGATGCTCTCGAGGTAGCCCCGCAGCTCCCGCACCATTTCCCGCCCTGTGGCGCATTTCAGCTGCCCGATGGATACGGTGTTAATGTAGGCGGTCTCGGTGATGCCGTTCAGGGCCTGCTGCAGGAAGGCCTCCGGATTCGGAACTGCCGTTTCCGTTTCCTCCTCCAGAATGGTCGGGGCCGCCGGCATTTCCCTGAAATCCCGTCGGAGGATATAACGCTTTCCGTTGAAGGCGAAGCGCAGCTCGCCCCCGAAATCCGGCGCCTCCCAGGGGGTGTAGCGCTCCCGCAGGTCGTTCCGGGCCGCGATGCCGGGCTTTCGGTCGATGCCGAAGAGCATGCTGCGGAGGAAGCTGTGGAGGGTGCTCTTGCCGGCCTCGTTGTGGCCGTAGATCACATTCAGCCCCGGGGCGAATTCCATGGAGAGATCCCGGAATTTGCCGAAGCCGTTGATTTTCAGTGAGATAAATTCCATCAGTGTTCCTCCCGTGCTGTCTTCAGCAGTGCATGGATGCCGTAATAGAGGGCCTGCTTCTCCACCTCGCTCATCTCCGACTCATCCTCCCGGTAGAGGGTGCGGATGTAGTAGCCGATCATGTCCGTGGGATGCTCGCGGTAGAGGGCGGAGAAGTCATAGACCGGCTCAGACTCGTCCAGAATGTCCGTGATGCGGAATTCCTCCCGCAGACTGTCCAGGCTGAACTCCAGGTCCGCGTTGCGTTTTCCCTCGATGCGGATCTGGTAAATGTTTTCCTTGCCCTGGCGCTCCAGCTCCCGGCGGATGCCCTTCAGCAGGGTCTCGTTTTTCGTCCGCTCGCCGACCTCGAAGCAGAGGGGGAGACAGCGGATCTCCGAGATCTCCTCGAAGTCGAGCTTCTGCACGCGGTGGGTCAGCGGGCTGATGTCTCCTATGAAAATGCCGTGGGCGCCGGTGTCGAGCACCGCCAGCGGCTCCGGGGAGCCGGCATTAACCACCCGTCCCTCCACCAGCTCCTCCGGCTGATGGAGATGTCCGAGGGCGGTGTAGTCAAAGGAAAGGTCCCGGAGCTTTTCCCGGTCGTAGGGGAGATGGGACTCGTCCCCGCCGTGGAAGAGCAGGATATGGATGCGGTCGTTGTCGGCAGGCTTCAGGGTCTCGAGCTTCGGCTCGCGCCGCTCCCGGCTCCGATAGGAAATACCGTATACCTCGGTGTTGATGTCATCGAAGTAAATGCTTTCGAGCTCGCCGGAGAGGAGCCAGTGCACATTGTCGGCCCAGCGGAAGCTGAGGAGCACGGAGCTCTTTTCGATATAGTCATTGTCGCCGGCGATGATCACCACATGGGTGGAGGGGATGGAGCTGAAGAGGTAGTTGAGCTCCGTCAGATCCCGGGTCACGGGCTGCCGGTGGAAGAGGTCGCCGGAAATGAATAGGCAGTCGGCACTGATTTCCCGGGCCTTCTCAATGATCCGCCGGAAGGAATCGCGGATGTCCTGTGCCCGCTGCTTGCCGAAGGCACAGTCGGATTCGGGGATCATGCCCCAGTGAATATCGGCTGTATGGATGAATTTCATGATTCTCCTTTAAAATATGCGAAGCTTGCGCTGAGCCCGTTGGATACAATGGATACAAAAGAGACCATGCCGGGGCATGGTCTCGCTGTGGCTGCCGCGGCGGCCTTAAATGTCGCAGTTTCCGACGGTTCTCGGGAAGGGCAGGACATCACGGATGTTCTGCATGCCGGTGATGTACATCACGGCTCTCTCGAAGCCGAGACCGAAGCCGGCGTGACGGGTGGTGCCGTACTTCCGGAGATCCAGATAGAACTTGTAGGCATCCATCTCCATGCCCAGCTCCTGCATGCGGGCCACCAGCTTGTCGTAGTCCTCCTCACGCTGGGAGCCGCCGATGATCTCGCCGATGCCCGGTACCAGGCAGTCTACGGCGGCCACGGTCTTGCCGTCCGGGTTCTGCTTCATATAGAAGGCCTTGATTTCCTTCGGATAGTCGGTTACGAAGACGGGCTTCTTGAAGAGCTGCTCGGTGAGATAGCGCTCATGCTCGGTCTGCAGATCCACGCCCCAGGAAACCTTGTAGTCGAACTCGTCGTTGTGTGCCTCCAGAAGCTTCACGGCCTCGGTATAGGTCACGCGGCCGAAGTCGGAGCTGACGATATGCTGCAGGCGCTCCAGCAGGCCCTTGTCCACGAACTGGTTGAAGAAGGCCATCTCCTCCGGTGCGTTGTCCATTACGTACTGAATCACGAACTTCAGCATGTCCTCTGCCAGCTGCATCACGTCCTCGAGATCCGCAAAGGCGATCTCCGGCTCGATCATCCAGAACTCAGCGGCATGACGCTGGGTGTTGGAGTTCTCCGCACGGAAGGTGGGACCGAAGGTATAGATGTTCCGGAAGGCCTGGGCGAAGGTCTCGCCGTTCAGCTGACCGGACACCGTGAGGGAGGTCTTCTTGCCGAAGAAATCCTGGCTGTAGTCTACGCTGCCGTCCGGATTGTGCGGAATGTTGTCGGGATCCAGCGTGGTCACCTGGAACATCTCGCCGGCGCCCTCGGCGTCAGAAGCGGTGATCAGGGGTGTATGGGCATAGACGAAGCCTCGCTCCTGGAAGAATACGTGAATGGCATAGGCGATGAGAGAACGTACCCGGAACACAGCCTGGAAGGTATTGGTGCGGGGGCGAAGGTGGGTCATGGTCCGGAGATACTCCAGAGTATGACGCTTCTTCTGCAGCGGATAGTCCGGTGTGGTGTCTCCCTCGAGGCTCAGCTCTGTCGCCTGCAGCTCGAAGGGCTGCTTGGCCTCCGGTGTGGCCACGATCTGTCCCTTGACAATGACGGCGGCGCCGACGCCGAGCTTTGCGGCCTGCTGGAAGTTTGCCATGGTGTCATGATACACCACCTGCAGCGGTGTGAAGAAGGTGCCGTCGGAAATCACGAGGAAGCCGAAGGACTTCGAGTCACGGTTGCTGCGGACCCAGCCGCCGACGGTGACCTCCTTTCCGTAATACGCCTCCTGATTCTTAAAAATCTCTCTTAGTGTAGTAACCTGCATATTTTAACCCCCGTACCAAAGACCTTGCGGGCGGCAAAGTCTTCTTTAATCCTATGAATAAAAACAGAGGTATTATACTTGAAAAAGGGCCGCTTTTCAACGAAAAACGGCCTTTGTAAAAAATGAACAAAAGCCTGCTGAATATTTTTGCTTCCATAGTAAAAATTATCGAGTTTTTACATCGTTTTTATTCACATATCGTTCATAAAGTGGTATACTCAAAATCAGCTAGAAAGCTTTACCGAATGACTAACTAGAGAGGTGACGACGTGATTAAGAAAGAAATGATCGCCATGCTGTTGGCAGGCGGCCAGGGCTCACGCCTTGGTGTTCTCACAAAAAATGTTGCAAAGCCGGCAGTCTCCTTCGGCGGAAAGTACTCCATTATCGACTTCCCGCTGTCCAACTGCATCAATTCAGGTATTGATACAGTAGGTGTACTGACCCAGTATCAGCCGCTCCGACTGAATGCACATATCGGAATCGGTATTCCCTGGGATCTGGACCGCAACAGAGGCGGTGTAACTGTCCTGCAGCCCTATGAGTCTCAGACTGGCTCGGACTGGTACTCCGGAACAGCCAATGCGATCTACCAGAATATTGAGTATATCGATTCCTATGACCCGGACTATGTGCTGATCCTGTCGGGCGACCATATTTATAAGATGGATTACGAGGTGATGCTGGAGTACCACAAGGCCATGAATGCGGATCTCACCATCGCGTCCATGCCGGTTCCCTGGGAGGAGGCAAGCCGTTTCGGCATTACCGTCACCGACGAGAAGAACCGCATCATCGATTTCCAGGAGAAGCCGAAGGAGCCGAAGAGCAACCTGGCTTCCATGGGTATCTACATTTTCACCTGGAAGGTGCTGAGAGACGCCCTGATCAAGAACAAGGACGTACCGGAGTGCGATTTCGGAAAGCACATCATTCCGTACCTCTTCGAGGGCAACGCACCCATCTATGCCTATGAGTTCAACGGCTACTGGAAGGACGTAGGAACCCTGCAGTCCTACTGGCAGGCGAATATGGAGCTGGTGGCCATCATTCCGGAGTTCAACCTCTACGAGGAGTACTGGAAGATCTATACGAAGACCGATTCCGCTGCACCGCAGTACATCTCTGCAGAGTCCACGGTGGAGCGCTCACTCATTTCCGAGGGCTGTGAGATCCACGGCAATGTGCATAATTCCGTGATCGGCGTGAATGTCACCATTGAGGCCGGTGCTGTGGTAGAGAATTCCATCATCATGGCCGATACGGTGATCGAGGCGGGCACCCATGTGAACAATGCGGTGATCGCAGAGCATGTAAAGGTCGGCAAGAACTGTACGGTAGGCTGCGGCGAGTTTGCACCCTCTGTTTATGACCAGCGTGTATACAATGCGGATCTGGCCGTGATCGGCGAGTATTCCGTGATTCCCGACAACGTAAAGATCGGCAGAAACACAGCGATTTCCGGAGCAACGACAGCAGAGGATTATCCTGAAGGATTACTTCCCAGCGGCGGAGCAATCATCAAGGAGGGTGACAGAATATGAGAGCAATCGGTATCATTTTAGCAGGCGGCAACAACAAGCGTATGCGGGAGCTCAGCAACAAGAGAGCCATTTCCGCCATGCCCGTAGGCGGCAGCTTCCGTGCGATCGATTTCGCACTTTCCAATATGTCGAATTCCAAGGTGCAGAAGGTGGCTGTACTGACCCAGTACAATTCCCGCTCCCTGAACCAGCACCTGAATTCCTCCAAGTGGTGGGATTTCGGCCGTAAGCAGGGCGGTCTCTATGTATACACACCGACCATCACGGCAGAGCACAGCGACTGGTTCCGCGGCACCGCAGATGCTCTCTACCAGAACCTGGTGTTCCTGAAGTCCTCTCATGAGCCCTATGTCATCATCGCTGCCGGCGACGGCATTTACAAGATGGACTACGGCAAGGTGCTGGAGTACCACATCGAGAAGAAGGCCGATGTCACCGTGGTCTGCAAGGACATGGGACCGGAGGAGGATCTCTCCCGCTTCGGCTGCGTGAAGCAGAATGAGGACGGACGGATCATCGAGTTTGAGGAGAAGCCGGTAGCAACGGATGCCACCACCATCTCCTGCGGTATCTACATTATCCGGAGAAGACTGCTGATCGAGCTCCTGGAGAAGGCCAACGACGAGGATCGCTATGATTTCGTCAAGGACATCCTGGTGCGCTACAAGAACATCAAGCGGATCTACGGCTACAAGATGGATACCTACTGGAGCAACATCGCTTCCGTGGAGTCCTACTACAAGACCAATATGGATTTCCTCAACCGTGAGGTGCGGGACTACTTCTTCAAGAGTGCCCCCGGTGTTTACACGAAGCTGGCAGACAATCCGCCGGCAAAGTACAATCCGGACTGCTCTGTTCACAATTCCATTGTGGCCAGCGGCTGCATCCTGAACGGTACGGTGGAGAATTCCGTGCTTTTCCGGAAGGTCTATGTCGGCAACAACTGTGTCATCAAGAATTCCATCATCCTGAATGATGTCTACATCGGTGACAATACCGTCATCGAGAACTGCGTTGTGGAGAGCCGTGATACCATCCGTGCCAATACCACATATATCGGAAGCCCGGACAATATCAAGATTGTCAACGAGAAGAACGAGAGATATGTGATGTAAGCGCGGAAAGGAGACCTATGCAGATTACGGATGTTCGGATCCGGAGGATGGAGAAGGAAGGCAAGATGAAGGCCGTGGTTTCCATCACGCTGGACAATGAATTTGTTGTCCATGACATCAAGATCATTGAAGGTGAAAAGGGACTGTTCATTGCCATGCCCTCCCGACGAACCACGGACGGAGAATATAGAGACATAGCACATCCCATCAAGTCGAGTACCCGGGAGGCCATTCAGACACTGGTGCTGGAGAAGTTCCTGGCAGATGAGGTGGAAGCAGAAGAAGCATAAACATAAGCATAAGCAATCCGGCGGATGCTGCTCATCACGCAGGCGCCCGTCAGATAGGAAATAGCTCGTTATAGATCGAACCTATAACGAGCTATTATTTTTTGGGATTAGACGATATGAACTTTGACAACTACAATATGCACCATCACAGTAAGTCTTACGTGGGAGGCAGAGTACATGGTTGAACTGAAAAATATCGTGAAAAGCTTCGGTGCCGGAAAGGACGGCCAGGAGGTGCATGCCGTCAAGGACGTTTCCCTCACCATCAACGATGGGGAGATCTTCGGCATCATCGGCTTCTCCGGTGCGGGCAAGTCCACCCTGGTACGCTGCATCAACCTTCTGGAGCGCCCCAATTCCGGCACCGTCACCATTGACGGCACGGAGCTCACGGCGCTGGATGCAAAGGGGCTGCGGGCAGAGCGGAAGAAGATCGGCATGATCTTCCAGCACTTCAACCTGATGCCCTCCCGGACGGTTTTCGGCAACGTTGCCTTCCCGCTCGATAAGAGCGGCCTCACGAAGGCAGAGATCGCCGAGAAGGTGAAGAAGCTGCTGGCGCTCGTGGAGCTTTCCGATAAGGCCGATGCCTATCCCTCGGAGCTCTCCGGCGGACAGAAGCAGAGAGTGGCCATCGCCCGGGCCCTGGCCAACGAGCCGAAGCTGCTGCTCTCCGACGAGGCCACCAGTGCGCTGGATCCCCAGACCACCAATGCGATTCTCAAGCTTCTCCGGAAGCTGAACCGGGAGCTGGGCATCACCATCGTGGTGATCACCCATGAGATGGAGGTCATCAAGCAGATCTGCAGCCGGGTGGCGGTCATGGAGCACGGTCATGTGGTGGAGGTGGGAGATACCTTTGATATCTTCGCGAATCCGAAGCACAGTCTGACTCGGGACTTCATCAAGACCACCTCGAATCTCTACCGCATCGAGGACATGCTGTCCGAGCAGCTGCTGGGACTGGATCCCGAGGAGGATGAGGTGCTGGTGCGCTTCTCCTACAATGCGAAGACCCTGACGAAGCCGCTGATCGCCACCGCTTCAAAGCAGTTTGATGTGGAGCTGAACATCCTTCTGGCCAGTATCGACCGGGTGGGCGATGCGACCATCGGCGGCACGGTGGTGAATATCCGCGGAGAGTCGAAGCGCATCGATGAGACGCTGCAGTTTATGAAGGACAATCAGGTAGGTGTGGAGGTGATCCGAGATGCAAGAACTCATAACTAAGCTGCTGCCGAATCTGGTCAGCAAATGGCCGGACTTTCTGGAGGCCATTCGGGATACCCTGCTCATGGAGGTCTGGGCCGGCGCCATTGCCTTCGTCCTGGGACTGGGCTTCGGCATCATCCTGACGGTCACAAGACCGGGCGGAATCCTCGAGAACAAGGGCGTGTTCAAGACGCTGGACCTTCTCACGAACCTCTTCCGCTCCATTCCCTTCATCATCCTGCTGACGGCGCTAATGCCTTTGTCCCGGGTGATCATGGGCACCGCCATCTATGTGCGGGGCGCCATTGTACCGCTGGTCTTCGGCTCGGTTCCCTTCTTCACGCGGCAGGTCCAGTCCGCACTGGCCCAGACCGATGACGGCCTCATCGAGGCGGCAGAGGCCATGGGGCTCAGCCCCGCCGACATTATCCGAAGAGTTTACCTGAGAGAAAGCATCGGACCGCTGGCGAGAGCCACCACCATCACGGCCATCAGCCTGCTGGGACTCACCGCCATGGCGGGTGCCGTCGGTGCCGGCGGACTGGGCGATTTCGCCATCCGCTACGGACATGACCGGAACATGACCGACATCACCTGGGTCACCGTCATTGTCCTGATCGTCGCCGTGAGCCTGGTGCAGATCCTGGG
>CAVELT010000008.1:0-4654 GCA_963616545.1 Dysosmobacter segnis
CCTTTTCGATTTCTGCTTGCAAAATCGAAATAAAGTGCTAAAATGTACGAAAAATGTTTGCGAGGCGCGGACGAGTGTATTTATGCAATGAACAGTCTGCGCACCTGCGGCAAATGTACATCCGGGACGGACAGTTCCGGAGGAGGGAGAAAATTATGAAATGTAAGAAACTGGTAGCGCTTGGCATGAGCGCGGCAATGGTAATGTCCATGGCAGCCTGCGGCAGCAGTAGCAGCTCCGCATCCGGCAGCACAGCATCCTCCGGCGGCAATGTCATCAAGATCGGTGTTTTCGAGCCGCAGACAGGTGAGAACGGCGGCGGCGGCTTCCAGGAGGTTCTGGGCATCCGTTATGCCAATGAGACCTATCCGACTGTAAAGATCGGTGATACAGAGTACACCATCGAGCTGGATGAGGTGGACAACAAGTCCGATAAGACCGAGGCCGTGAACGCAGCCAACAAGCTGGTGAGCGACAAGGTGAACGCGGTGATCGGCTCCTACGGCTCCGGCGTATCCATCGCCGCAGGCCAGATCTTTGCCGATGCCAAGGTACCGGCTGTCGGTGCTTCCTGCACCAACCCGCAGGTAACCCAGGGCAATGACTACTACTTCAGAGTCTGCTTCCTGGATCCGTTCCAGGGTACTGTGATGGCCAACTACGCAATGCAGAACGGCTACAAGACCGCTGCAGTCATCACACAGCTCGGCGATGACTATTCCTCCGGCCTGGGCTCCTACTTCAAGACAGCCTTTGCAGATCTCGGCGGTGAGATCGTGGATGAGGAGCAGTTCCAGACCAACCAGACCGATTTCAAGGCTGTGCTGACCAACATCAAGGCAGCCAACCCCGACATCATCTTTGCACCGTCCTCCATCACCACAGCGCCGCTGATCATCAAGCAGGCCAGAGAGCTGGGCATCACTTCTCTGATCGCTGCCGGTGATACCTGGGAGAACTCCACCATCATCGACAACGCAGGTGCTGACGCAGAGGGCTGCGTGCTTTCCACCTTCTTCGATGAGGCAGAGCCGGCCAACGATGAGGCATCCAGCTTCATCACAGGCTTCAAGGAGTACCTGAAGAAGAACAACCAGTCCGACATCATCCCGGCTGTATCTGCTCTTGGCTACGACGCTTACCTCGCTATCTATCATGCCATCGAGGATGCACAGTCAACCGACGGTGAGAAGATCAAGGATGCACTGAAGTCCGTAAGCTTCGACGGTGTGACCGGCAGCATTTCCTTCGACGAGGAAGGCGATGCCAACAAGGATCTGGCCTTCATCAAGACCATCAAGGACGGCAAGTTCGAGTTCCTGACCACAACCAAGGTATAAACAAGAAGAATGGATTCTTGGGAGCCAGCTCGTACAGAACTGGCTCCTTCCTTTGTTATCGAGCAGACCGCATCGGGCGCCTGCCGGATACCTTATTTGAAACGACGAAAGGAGCTTATCTATGTCTTTGACAACCTTTCTGCAGCAGTGTCTGACGGGAATTTCCCTGGGCGGCGCCTATGCACTGATCGCCATCGGCTATACCATGGTTTATGGTATTCTGCGTCTCATCAACTTTGCCCACGGCGACATCTTCATGATGGCGGGCTATTTTATGATTTTTGCCATGGCTTCTCTGCCCTGGTTCGTGGCCCTGCCGCTGGTGCTGATTCTGACCACTGTACTGGGCGTGGGCATTGAGAGAGTGGCCTATAAGCCGCTTCGCTCTGCACCGAGAATGTCCGTTATGATCTCTGCCATCGGTGTCAGCTATCTGCTGCAGAACCTGGCAACCTATCTCTTCACGGCACTGCCCATGGCATATCCGGAGATCCCGGGTCTGAAGAAGATCTTCCATATCGGCGGTCTGTCCGCTTCCTTTGTAACCTTCTTCACACCGGTGCTGACGCTGGTGCTGGTGTACCTGCTCATCAGCCTGATCCAGCATTCCAAGATGGGTATGGCCATGCGGGCGGTTTCCAAGGATTATGAGACCGCTTCTCTGATGGGTATCGACATCAACCGGACCATTTCCATGACCTTCGCCATCGGTTCCCTGCTGGCAGCGGTCGGCTCCATCCTGTACTTTACCGATCGTATGACCGTCTTCCCCTTCTCCGGCTCCCTGCCGGGACTGAAGTGCTTCGTGGCAGCGGTCTTCGGCGGCATCGGCTCCATTCCGGGCGCCGTAGTCGGCGGCTTCGTTCTGGGCATGGGCGAGACAGCGCTGGTGGCTGCCGGCTATTCCACCTTCTCGGATGCCTTCACCTTCGTGGTGCTGATTGTCATTCTGCTGGTGCGTCCGACAGGTCTCTTCGGTGAGAAGACCATCAACAAGGTATAAGGAGGGCAGAGATGGCTAAGCTTACAATGACAAAAGAAAAAAAGAGAAATCTGCTGCTGAACCTGCTGCTGATTCTGCTGATCCTGGGAATCTGCGGCTACCTTGAGGCAAACAAGTATACCTACAGCTATGCGATTTCCATTATTGAACGTTCCCTGATCTATGCAATCGTTGCGGTTTCCATGAACCTGGTGAACGGTTTTACCGGTCTCTTCTCTCTGGGGCAGGCCGGCTTCATGGCGCTGGGCGCCTACGTGACGGCAATCCTCACCATTCCGGTGGCAGACCGTCCCTCCGTTTACTACATCAGCGGCATCCATCCCGCCATTGCCAATCTGCAGCTGCCCATTCTGGCTGCGCTGATTCTGGGCGGTCTCGTGGCAGCCGGCTGTGCCGCTCTCATCGGCATTCCCGTGCTGCGGCTGAAGTCGGATTACCTCGCCATCGCCACACTGGGCTTTGCGGAGATCATCCGTGCCCTCATTGCGGCACCGCAGCTGGACCGGATCACCAACGGCTCCTACGGCCTGAAGTCCATCCCGGGCTTCGGCTCTCTGTTCGCTGTACTGGCATTGACTGTGGTCTGCATCGGCCTTATGGTGCTGCTCATCAATTCCTCCTACGGCCGCATGTTCAAGGCTGTCCGTGAGGACGAAATCGCGGCAGAGGCCATGGGCATCAACCTCTTCAAGACCAAGGAGCTGTCCTTCGTGATCTCCTCCTTCTTCGCAGGTGTCAGCGGCGGCATGCTGGCGATGTTCATGCGCTCCATCGACTCGAAGACCTTCCAGGTGTCCCTGACCTACGACATTCTTCTGATCGTGGTCATCGGCGGCATCGGCTCCGTTACCGGCTCCGTGCTGGGTGCCTTCCTGGTAACGGCAGGCCGTGAGCTCCTCCGCTTCTTCGATGATCCTCTGACCATCGGCGGTGTCTCCATCCCCCTGTTCCGTTCCGGCTTCCGTATGGTCATCTTCTCCATCCTGCTGATGGTGGTGGTGCTGTTCTACTCCAAGGGCCTGATGGGCACCAATGAGTTCAGCTGGAACGGCATCATCGGCTTCTTCAAAGGGCTGGGCAAACCGAAAAAGAAGGAGGCAAAGGCATGAGTGAGAAGCAGAATGTATTAAGTATGCAGAATGTGGTGATGCAGTTCGGCGGCGTCACTGCCGTGGACAATCTGTCCCTGCAGGTCAATGAAGGCGAGATCGTGGCGCTGATCGGCCCCAACGGTGCCGGCAAGACCACAGCTTTCAACTGCATTACCGGTATCTATCAGCCCACCAGCGGCGCGGTGCGCTTCTGTGATCAGCGGCTGAAGGGACTGAGCCCGGATGCCATTACCCGGCTGGGCATTGCCCGTACCTTCCAGAATATCCGTCTCTTCACCAACCTGACGGTGTTTGACAACGTGCTGATTGCGAAGCATCTTCGGGCGAAGGATAATGTCTTCAGCGCGACACTCCGGCTGAACCATAAGACCGAGGCGGCCATGCGTGCAGAGACCGAAAAGCTGCTGCGGGAGCAGGATCTCTATCATCTGAAGGATGAGATTGCGGGAAGCCTTCCCTACGGTCTGCAGCGTCGTCTGGAGATCGCGAGAGCCCTGGCCACAGAGCCGAAGCTGCTGCTTCTGGACGAGCCGGCGGCCGGCATGAATCCCCAGGAGACCCAGGAGCTGACGGACTTCATCGTGAAGATCCGGGATCAGTACCATCTCACCATTTTCATGATCGAGCATCATATGGATCTGGTCATGCAGATTTCAGAGCGGATCTACGTGCTGAACTTCGGTAAGCTCATTGCCGAGGGAACGCCCGACGAGATCCAGAACAATGAGGAAGTAATCGACGCTTATCTGGGGGTGACGGAAGATGCTTAAAATCAATGACCTGAAGGTAAACTACGGCGGCATCGAGGCCGTGAAGGGCATTTCCATGGAGGTGCCGGATCATTCCATCGTGACGCTGATCGGTGCCAACGGTGCCGGAAAGTCCTCCACCCTCCGCACCATCGCGGGGCTGGTGAAGGCCAGTGCGGGCAAGCTGGAATTTGACGGTGAAGACATTACCGCCATGGTGCCCCAGAAGCGCGTGCAGAAGGGCATCACTCTCTGTCCCGAGGGACGTCATGTCTTCCCGGATATGACGGTGCTGGAGAACATCAAGATCGGCGCCTACCTCCGGAAGGACGATCTGACGGCGGACATTCAGAAGGTGTACAAGCTGTTCCCGCGTCTCGAGGAGCGGCACTGGCAGCTGGCGGGCACCCTGTCCGGCGGCGAGCAGCAGATGCTGGCGGTGGCCCGGGG
>CAVELT010000008.1:5093-10485 GCA_963616545.1 Dysosmobacter segnis
GATGAAATTTACAAAGATGCAGGGTTGTGGAAACGACTATGTGTATGTGAATTGCTTCTCTGAGCAGGTTTCGGATCCGGCAGCCCTGGCGCAGAAGATCGCGGATCGTCACTTCGGTGTAGGCGGTGACGGACTGATTCTGATCGAACCGTCAGAGCGGGCAGATGCATACATGCATATGTTTAATCTGGACGGCTCAGAGGGAAATATGTGCGGCAACGGCATTCGCTGTGTGGCCAAGTACATTTACGATCACGGCATTATTCCCGGCGATCGTCATACTGCGGTAATTGATACCAAATCAGGACTGAAGAATATTGTGCTCTATACAGAAAACGGCAAGATGCAGCGGGCCACCGTGGATATGGGTGAGGCGAAGCTGACCAGTGCATTGCCGGAGGACATCACCGTCCATGGGATGAAGCTTCATTTCATCGGCATTGATGTCGGAAATCCCCATGCGGTGTATTTTCTGGAGGATAACCCCGAGCTCAAGACTTCTAAGGTCTCTGATTTGGATTTTCTTTTATATGGAAGAGATTTTGAGACCCATCCCCGTTTTCCGGACAAGGTGAACACGGAGTTCATCGAGATCCTGAACCGGGGCGAGGTGAACTTCCGGGTTTACGAGCGGGGCTCGGGAGAGACGCTGGCCTGCGGCACCGGCGCCACGGCGGCGGCCTATGCGGGCATCCTGGCAGGAAAGCTGGACGATGAGGTGCTGCTGCATCTTCTGGGCGGCGATCTTCATATCCGCTATGACCGGGAGAGCGGACATCTCTTTATGAGCGGTCCCGCAGAGGAGGTTTTCTCGGGAGATTTTCCCCTCTGAGAGGACAAAAGGAACGCGTATATTTTGTGAATAAATATGCGCATCAAACGGATAACGCAGGCATTGAACAAGGTAGAGGAGAATAGAATGGATGCATTTCTGATACTGGAGGACGGCACGATTTTCAAGGGCAGCTCCATCGGCGCAGAGCGTGAGGTCATTTCCGAGGTGGTTTTCAACACCTCTATGACCGGCTATCTGGAGGTACTGACGGACCCTTCCTATGCGGGACAGGCAGTGACCATGACCTATCCGCTGATCGGCAACTACGGCATCTGCTACGATGACATGGAGTCGGAGCGGCCCTGGCTGGATGCCTTTATTGTCAGAGAGCTGGCACCGCTGCCCAGCAACTGGCGCTCCGAGAATACACTCAGAAATTTTCTGAAGAAGTACGATATTCCGGGCATTGCCGGCATTGACACGAGAGCACTGACGAAGCTGCTTCGGGATGAGGGAACCATGAACGGCATGATCACCACGAAGCGCTACCGTGATGAGGAAATTCCGGCGCTGCTGGAGAAGATCAAGGCCTACAGTGTGACCGGCGTGGTCATGAAGACCACGGCGAAGGCGGTCTATACGGCCCAGGCGGAGAATCCGGACGGCAGCCGCTACACCGGCGAGAAGGAGCCGAAGCGGGTGGCTTTTCTGGATGTCGGTGCAAAGCGGAACATTATCCGTTCCCTGCAGCGGCACGGCTGTGACGTGACGGTTTATCCGGCGGACACGAAGGCAGAGGTGATCCTCGGCTCCAATCCCGACGGCATCATGATTTCCAACGGCCCCGGCGATCCCAAGGAGAACACGGAGATCATTGCAGAGGTGAAGAAGCTCTATGATTCCGATGTGCCTATTTTTGCCATCTGCCTCGGTCATCAGCTGATGGCACTGGCCACCGGCGCGGACACCTATAAGCTGAAGTACGGCCACAGAGGCGGCAACCATCCGGTGAAGGATCTGGAGACCGGCAGAGTATACATCAGCTCCCAGAACCACGGCTATGCGGTGAACCCGGATTCTCTGGACCCGGCAGTGGCAGAGGAGGCCTTCTACAACGTGAACGACCGCACCAACGAGGGCCTTCGCTACGTAGGAAAGAAGATCTATACCGTGCAGTATCATCCGGAGGCCTGCCCCGGACCTCGGGATTCTTCCTACTTGTTTGACCGTTTTGTAAAGATGATGGAGAGCTGAGAAAAGGAGACAGGATGAGAGATCAGAGTATAAAGAAGGTGCTGATGATCGGTTCCGGACCGATCGTCATCGGCCAGGCAGCAGAGTTTGACTACGCAGGCACACAGGCCTGCCGTTCTCTGAAGGAGGAGGGCGTAGAGGTTGTTCTGCTGAATTCCAATCCGGCCACCATCATGACAGATAAGGACATCGCAGACCATGTATACATTGAGCCCCTGACCGTAGATGTGGTGGAGAAGCTCATTGAGAAGGAGAAGCCGGATTCCGTGCTGCCCACCCTGGGCGGACAGGCCGGTCTGAATCTGGCCATGGCACTGGATGAGTCCGGCTTCCTGAAGAGCCACAATGTGCGTCTCATCGGTACGACAGCCCTGACCATCAAGAAGGCCGAGGACCGTCTCATGTTCAAGGAGACCATGGAGAAGATCGGCGAGCCGGTGGCTGCCTCCGAGGTGGTGCACGATGTGGAGGACGGTCTGCGGGTGGCAGAGACCATCGGCTATCCTGTGGTGCTGCGTCCGGCCTATACCCTGGGCGGCTCCGGCGGCGGCATTGCGGCCAATCCGGAGGAGTGCCGGGAGATCCTGGAGAACGGTCTGCGGCTTTCCCGTGTGCATGAGGTGCTGGTAGAGCGCTCCATTGCAGGCTGGAAGGAAATCGAGTATGAGGTAATGCGGGACGGCGCCGGCAACGTGATCACCGTCTGCAACATGGAAAACCTGGATCCCGTGGGCGTGCATACCGGCGATTCCATCGTGGTGGCGCCCTCTCAGACCCTGTCGGACAAGGAATACCAGATGCTCAGAACCAGTGCGCTGAACATCATCACCGAGCTCGGCATCACCGGCGGCTGCAATGTGCAGTACGCTCTGAATCCGGACAGCTTCGAGTACTGCGTCATCGAGGTAAATCCCAGAGTATCCCGTTCCTCCGCCCTGGCCTCCAAGGCCACCGGCTATCCCATTGCCAAGGTAGCGGCCAAGATCGCCCTGGGCTACACACTGGACGAGATCAAGAATGCCGTGACCGGCAAGACCTACGCCTCCTTCGAGCCCATGCTGGATTACTGCGTGGTGAAGATGCCGCGTCTGCCCTTCGACAAGTTCATTACCGCAGAGCATCTCCTGGGCACCCAGATGAAGGCCACCGGCGAGGTAATGGCCATTGCCCAGAGCTTCGAGGGCGGCCTCATGAAGGCCATCCGTTCCCTGGAGCAGCATGTGGACTGCCTGCTTTCCTATGACTTCACCGAGCTGGACGATCATGATCTGCGGAAGATGCTGCATCGCGTGGATGACCGCCGGATCTGGGTGGTGGCAGAGGCCCTGCGCCGCGGCATCGGCTATGAGGAGATCCATGAGATCACCAAGATCGATGTCTGGTTCATTGACAAGCTGAAGATCCTGGTGGACATGGAGAAGCGTCTCCATGACGAGCCCCTCAGCGAGAACCTGCTGCGGGAAGCTAAGCGCATCGAATTCCCGGATAATGTCATCGGCCGCCTGACGGGCCGCAGCACCGAGGAGATTCGGGCGCTCCGGGAGCAGTACGGCATTCTGGCCTCCTTCAAGATGGTAGATACCTGTGCCGCAGAGTTTGAGGCAGAGACACCCTATTACTATTCTGTATTTGACGGCAGTGCCGACGGCTTCTGCCGCCTGGATCCTGCTGCACCGGAGAAGGGACGTGTGAAGCTTTCCGGCAATGAGGCGACGGGCGCCTTCCGGGATCCGGCCAAGAAAAAGAAGGTGCTGGTGCTGGGCTCCGGTCCTATCCGTATCGGACAGGGTATCGAGTTCGACTTCTGCTCCGTGCACTCCACCTGGGCCTTCCGGCGTGAGGGCTACGAGACCATCATCATCAACAACAACCCGGAGACCGTTTCCACGGACTTCGATATTGCGGACAAGCTGTACTTTGAGCCGCTGACGGATGAGGATGTGCGTAATGTTGTCGACATCGAGAAGCCGGACGGCGCCGTGGTGCAGTTCGGCGGCCAGACAGCCATTAAGCTGACTGAGGCGCTGATGAAGATGGGCGTGCCCATTCTCGGCACTCAGGCAGATGACGTGGATGCGGCAGAGGACCGTGAGCGCTTTGATGAGATCCTGCAGCAGACCGGCATCAGCAGACCGGCAGGTCATACCGTATTTACCGCAGAGGAGGCCAAGGCCGCTGCCCATGAGCTGGGCTATCCGGTGCTGGTGCGTCCCTCCTATGTACTGGGCGGTCAGGGCATGCGCATCGCGATCTCCGACCAGGATATCGACGAATTCATCGGTGTCATCAACCAGATCGCGCAGGAGCATCCGATCCTGGTGGACAAGTACATCCGCGGCAAGGAGCTGGAGGTCGATGCCATCTGTGACGGCAAGGACATCCTGATCCCGGGCATCATGGAGCATATCGAGAGAACCGGTATCCACTCCGGCGACTCCATCTCCGTTTACCCGTCAAAGTCCATCACCGCGAAGGCCAAGGCGTCCATCATCGATTATACGGAGCGGCTGGCCAAGGCGCTGCACGTGATCGGTATGGTGAACATTCAGTTCATTGCCGACGGAGATGATGTATACATCATCGAGGTGAACCCCCGGTCCTCCAGAACCGTGCCGTACATTTCCAAGGTAACCGGCATCCCCATCGTGCCGCTGGCCACCCAGATCATCTGCGGTCATACCATCCGGGAGCTGGGCTATACGCCGGGCCTGCAGAAGGAAGCCGAGTACTATGCCATCAAGATGCCGGTATTCTCCTTCGAGAAGATCAAGGGAGCCGACATTTCCCTGGGACCGGAAATGAAGTCCACCGGCGAGTGCCTCGGCATCGCGAAGAGCTTCAACGAGGCCCTGTACAAGGCCTTCCAGGGCGCCGGCATTCAGCTGCCGAAGTACCGGAACATGGTGGTGACGGTGAAGGACGAGGACAAGAAGGACATCGTACCCATTGCAAAGCGCTTTGCTGCGGTGGGCTACCGGATCTTTGCGACCCGCGGCACCTATCTTGCACTGAAGGAGGGCGGCGTGCCCTGCTACCAGGTGCGCAAGGTGGAGCAGGAGTCTCCCAACATCCTGGATCTGGTGCTGGGCCATGAGCTGGACATCATCATCGATACCCCGAGAGAGGGAGCTGAGGCGTCGAAGGACGGCTTCCTGATCCGGCGGAATGCCATCGAGACCGGCGTGAACGTGCTGACGGCCATTGATACGGCGGAGGCACTGGCTACAGCGCTCGAGAACAATGCCCAGGAGCTGAGTCTCATTGACATTGCAAAGATTTAAGGATAAGCTGATAGAACAGTTGAAAAGCAAAGGAGTGTCCTATGAGTAAAAAAAGAATGGTCATTGCCCTCGGTCACAAGAG
>CAVELT010000009.1:0-15007 GCA_963616545.1 Dysosmobacter segnis
GGTACTCCAGCTTGGAAAGCCCGTCCAGAAGAATCGGCGCCGCCTGCTCCTTGCCCACAAAACCTACAATTCCGCACATAAAAAGAACTCCTCTCTCACCTTCAAAGCAAGGCTGCCTATGCCATGCTCCTTGCTTCACAATACGTCACAGGCAACGCAAAGAAAGGATCGCCCGATCCCTCTTCTGCCTGTGCTCTGTTTCCGGTGAATGAGAAAAGCTCTGTTACGATTTTGATTTCGCTTTTTTCATTTTCTCTGTCGATTCACTACTCCGGGGCAGCATCCGCCGAATCTTTCGATCACTACCCGCCTCGTCAGCCGTTTCCGGCCCCGGCGCTAACGAAGCCGTCTTTCTCCTTATTTCCGGCCTCGTTTGCGCTCCACTATAGCACAGATTTACGGTCGGCACAAGTCCGGCATTTTCCTCTTCCTCAGCCAGAGGAAGAAGGAAAGGCACAGCAGCAGCTGCAGCAATGAGGAGCAGGGTGTGGCGAGACCGATATGGAAGAGGGTTGCTCCCGCGCCGCGGCTCATGAGCCAGGATACCGGCACCCGAACCAGGAGGGCGCCGATAATGCCCTGCAGCATCACAAAGCGGGTCTGTCCGATACCGTTGAAGAAGCCGGTGAAGCAGAAGAAAATGGATGTGAACAGGCAGTCAATGCCGTAGGCCCGCAGATAGTCTCCGGCAGCCTCCACCACCTCCGGATCGGAAGAGAACACTCCTGCGAACAGCTCTCCGCGGAAGTACGAAAGCACGAACATGATGACGCCGATGCCGAAGGACAGGCAGACGGCATAGCGCAAAGCCTGCAGAGCCCGATCCAGCTTGCCGGCGCCGTAATTCTGGGCCACAAAAGCAGAAATGGACTGCATGAAGGCGGTGGAGATCAGCATGATGAAAACGCAGACCTTCTCTGCGACGCCGACACCGGCCGAGGCGGTGACGCCCATGTTGTTGACGATGGCCAGGATGATCAGAAAGGAGACATTGACCAGAAGGTCCTGCAGGGCGATGGGGGCGCCGAGACCGCTCATTCTTTTCAGGCTGCCCGGATGAATCCGCAGATCGCCGAGGCTCAGTGTGAAGGGCAGCTCCCTTTTCCGGATCAGGAGGAAGGAAATCAGCACACTGACCACCTGGGCAAATACCGTTGCCAGAGCGGCGCCGCGGGTGCCCATCCCGAAAACGGCGCACAGAAGCAGGTCCCCGATGATGTTCACAACGCAGGCAATGGCCACCGTAAGCAGCGGTGTTCTGGAATCTCCCAGTCCCCGGAAGATACAGCCGATGAGGTTGTAGGCCACGATCACCAGCATGCCGGCGCCGCAGATCCGCACATAGGAAACCGTCTGGGAAAAGGCTTCTGCCGGGGCATGAACCCCCTGACTGATCTGCGGCGCAAAAAGCACCAGCAGCAGGGTCATGATCACGGCCAGTATCGTGAACATCACGATGGCGGTGCCGACGGTGCGGCCGCCCTTTTTCCGTTCGCCGCAGCCGATCTGCTGCCCCAGCAATATGGTGGTGCCCATGGCGAAGCTGCTGACGAGATTCGTCAGTGTGGTCATGATCTGAGAGCCGCTGGACACGGCAGAGACATCGGCAGAGCTGCCGAATTTTCCCACCACCAGAAGATCCACCGCCCCGTACATGGCCTGCAGAAGCAGCGCCAGCAGCACCGGCAGCGCAAACTGCACCAGCGGCAGAAGAATGCCGCCCTCTGTAAAGCTTGAATTTTTTTTCATGGTTTCCTCCCTAAAAACACCTGAAAAACAAAAAAGCACTGGACAAGACGCAAGCCGAAGCCTGTCATCTTATCCAGCGCGTGTTTTCCTCAACACCTCACCCTCCGATGAGCGAGTGTATTATACACTATTCAAATCTGATCTGCAAGCAGATTCTTTCCGCATTCTTACACCTTACATCATCTTACACTTATTCTTCCGGTTCCGTTCTGTGCCTTCACGGCCGATAATCCCCTCTCTTCTCCACCACCTGATAACCGATCCTTTCCATGCGGAGGGACATGCAGCGGCGGCACTCGGCGGCCTCGTCCCCGGTGCAGATCTTTCCGTCATAGAGGAGATACTTCTTCCGCACGCCCCGGGGCGAAAGATTCGGCATGACGACATTGGCACCGGCCAGCACGCCCTTTTCCCGGCCCAGCGGATCCAGTGTGCCGAGGGCCGTCGTAGCCGGCAGCAGAGCATGAGGGAAGAAAAGCCGCAGGAGGCCGAGCAGCCAGAGTGTTTCCTCCACCGTGCCGTTTTTCTCCTCCCGGAAGGGGGTATCGTGATGGGCGATGAAGGGACCGATGCCGATCATCTCCGGCTGCAGCTTCTGCATAAAGCGGAAGTCCGCCAGCAGGCATTCCCTTGTCTGCCCCGGCGCGCCCACCATCATGCCGCAGCCCACCTGATAGCCGATCTCCTTCAGATCATAGAGGCAGCGCATCCGGTTCTCCAGTGAAAGCTCCGGCGGATGCAAATGCCGGTAATGCGGCGGATCCGCGGTTTCATGCCGCAATAAATAGCGCTCCGCACCGGCATCAAAGTACGTCTGGTATTCCGCCCGGCTCTTCTCGCCGATGGACAGGGTCACCGCGCAGTCCGGAAAACGGCTGCGGATCTCGTATACAATATCACAGATGTCCTTCGTGCTGTAGCTAAGGTCCTCGCCGCTCTGCAGCACAAACGTGCGAAAGCCCAGGGCATAGCCCTGGGTACAGCAGTCCAGTATTTCCTCCTTGCTGAGGCGATAGCGCTCCGCATGGATATTGCTCCGGCGGATACCGCAGTATTTACAGTCATTCCGGCAGTAGTTTGAAAATTCAATGAGTCCCCGGAGATAGATCTCCTTTCCGTAAACCGCCTCCCGCTTCTCCCGGGCCAGCGAAAACAGAAGCTCTTGCTCCGCCTCCGTGTGACTTGTCAGGAGCTGCAGCAGCTCGGCGTCATCGAGATCTCCCTCCCGGGAAAGCCGCTCTATCAGTTCTCTGTTGTTCATAAAAATCCTGAACTCCTTTTTCTTTCCGCATGCATTCTCCCCCGGATTCCCTCCTCCGTTTATTCCGGCTTGAAGGAAACGCTGATTGCATCAGTCTTTTCTCAGCATTTCCGTTGCTCTCTCCAGTATCCCGTTCATAAAGGAAATGCAGGTGCCGTAATTCGTGAACGGCACACCCTGATCCTGGGCCTGCTTCATCCGGAACAGCACCTCCCGGTCATTCAGCATGCAGGCGCCACAGTGAATGATCAGACTGTACTTTCCCAGCTCCTCCGGGAAGCCGTGACCGCTGGTGACCTCAAATTCCAGCTGCTTTCCCGTATATTTACGAAGCCAGTTCGGAATTTTAAAGCTTCCGATGTCGTCGCACATACGGTGATGGGTGCAGCCCTCGGAAATCAGCACCCGGTCGCCGTCCTGCAGCCTGTCGATCATCGCTACACCCTTCAGCGCCTCCCCGAGGAAGCCCTTGTAGCGGGCCATCAAAATCGAGAAGGAGGTCAGCATGATCTCCCGGGGCACGATCTGACTCACCTTCTGAAAGGCCTGGCTGTCGGTGATCACCAGACGGATATGATTCTGTCCGTCCTGATTCACCAGTGCGATCGTATCGGCCAGCTCCTCCGGCTGGCAGCAGAGTGCCCGGGCATGGTTGTTGAGGATCTCCGCCAGCACCATCTGCTGCGGCAGAATCAGTCTTCCCTTCGGGGCCGAGCTGTCCACCGGAATCACCAGAATGAAGAGATCGCCCGGCTGTACCAGTCCCTCCAGCAGATCCTTCGTTTCCAGCACCGACTTCCCCAGCCGGCCGATGAGTGCCTTCAAAAGATAGACATTCTGGTTCGTCAGGGCGCTGACCCGGATCTCGCCGAAGCACAGCTTCTCCTCCGCTGCCTTCTTGGATAATGTCTTCGCCTCTTCTGCCCCGGCTGTCCCCGCCTCCGCCGTTTCCCCCTGCGTATGAATCAGGGAAGAAAGCAGTGCTGCCGGGATCTCCTGCGTTTCATCGTTAATGATGCCGAAGGCATTGTCCTGAAAGGCCGGCAGGGACTCCGATTTGTTGTGGCAGATCACATAGGGGAGCTTTTTCTCCCGGAAAATCTGCAGAAGCTCCCGGTCCACGGGATTCAAGAGCACTTCCTCATCGGTAACCAGTACTGCAATGTCCACCCGATTCAGAATCTCCTTCGTTTTCCGCACACGCTTCTCGCCGAGCGCACCGCTGTCGTCATAGCCCGGAGTATCGATGATGACCACCGGACCGATAGGCAGAAGCTCCATGGCCTTCTGCACCGGATCCGTGGTGGTCCCCAGGGTATCGCTCACCACGGACAGCTCCTGCTCCGTGACACGATTCACCAGACTGGATTTACCGACATTCCGGCGGCCAAAAAAGCCGATATGGAGCCGTTCTGAGGACGGCGTATTCTGCAGACTCATCATTCTCCTCCTGAAAGAAACTCTTTATGTTTATGCGTTCTGAAAGTACAGCGGAAAGCTCCCTCTGCAGAGCCGCCCGGAAATCCCCAGGCTCGGCAGGGGATGCAGTATACAGTTTTCCGGCAGGATGGGCCGGTAAAGCGGATCTGCGAAGACCGAAAGACGCTGCCCTTCCCTCTGTCCCTTCAGGAAAATGTCTTCGGCCAAAACCCGCAGGGCCTGTTCCAGTCCTTCTTCTCCCTCCACACAGTGCCCCAGGGAGGACGGCAGCACCGCTGCGCTCTTCTCCAGGGGGCAGAGCACACAGGCCCGCTTTTCATTCTGCAGCTCCCAGGCCCGGGCCAAAGAGCTCATCAGCACGGCTTCCCCAATGAAAACGGCTTCCGCGGGGCGATCATCTGCTTCCCGTGCACAGCACAGCTGCAGAAAGGGCTTCCCCTCTGCTGCCGCCTGCAGGGCCGTCAGCACCGGTGCAGAAAATCCCTGTACCGGCGCGCCGATCACATAGGGGATGCCGTATTCCTGCCGGAGATATTCCGCGAGCGGCAGTCCCGCAGCCGAAAGCAGCAGATTCACTGCCGCCTCCGGCGCCCGGCATATGCTTTCTGCCTCTGTTTCATAGGAAAAATTTGCCAGCACAGAAAAGCCGTTTTCCGAGAGCAGCTGCCGCAGCAGCCGGACATTCTCTGTATTGGCATAATCGAGGGGTGTAAGCCCCAGGAGATTGACAGGGATGGCATCCGACCGGCACAATCGTCTTTCATTTTCCGTAAATCCGCCGGCCGGAGACTGCGCAAACCGGAGCCACGCTTCTCCTGCTCCGGTAATGTAGTCATGCATCCCGTTGCTGGGCACATAGAAGCTGGGTACACCGCAGCGCTTTTCCAGCTGCCGGCAGATACCTTCAAAGTCTGTGCCGTTGAGATAAGGCAGCGGAGAATTGCAGAGGGCAATAAATTTCGGTCTCGGAAAAAGCGCTTCGAAGGCCGCCGCAATATCGTCCGTGAGCTTGTCGTCACGGCCCAGCACCAGATCCCGCATGCTGCAGGCGCTGATGAAAATGTCGGCAGGCTTCCGATACCAGCGAAGCTCGTCATGGGTATTGTAGGTGGAATTGCAGCCGGAGGGATCGTGCATCACCACCATCCCTCCCAGCTCATACAGTGCCGAGCAGATGCCGGAAACATCTCCCGCCGGCACCGGCACCACTCTGTAGATTTCCTTCATTACTTCGCCTTCTTGGCTTTCTTGGCAGCCTTGGCTGCTGCCTTCTCCTGTGCCGCCTTCTCCTCAGCCTTCTTCTTTCCGATCCGCTTATTGAGATTCGTGAAGGCCTTGTCATTTTTCGCACTGCCGGCATATTGCCTGCCGCTGTGCTTCTCGGAGGAATGCTGCGCCAGTGAATTCTCCAGCTGCTCGAAGTTCAGCTTATTGTAGCCGGCGCTCACATTGTGATCCATGATCTCCCAGCCCTCGGGTGCCTCAGCCTTTGCCTCTGCCTGCATTGCCGGCTTCTTCTCAACAAAGCTCTGGAATTCCGGCAATGTCTCCATCAGCTCCAGCATTCTCACCACACCCTGCGCACGGATCTTTTCATGCTCGTTGCCCTTCTTCAGCGTCTTATCCGGATTCATGCGGCTTGCGAGATAGTTCCGGCACTCTTCATAGGCCTTTCCTGCACTTTCAACATCATGATTCTGGATATAGTCTGCCAGCGCTGTCTTCATGTTCTTGAAAAGCGTGTCATCCTTCTGTCGGAATCCCAGAGTGCGGCGGCCGGGCTTGGTATCGCGGATACCGTTAAATACCATTTCGATCTCATTCCGGTCGGCTCTTGCATTATACGCCGTCTTGATCTGCTCGGTGTAATCCAGCATCTCCTGGTAATTTTCCTGCAGCGGCTTTGCATTTTCCATCTGCTTCAGATGAAATCTGTTTTTAACGTTGTTTTTATAATCTCGATCCCGCAGATTGACTTCCAGCTCATCCTTCGCTGTTTCGCACTTTTCCTGTGCAGAAGACAATGCCTTCTCATAAATGCCAAGCTCCGCCTTCAGAGCCTCCTGCAGCTTCAGAATTTCCGCCTGCTCCTTCGCATTCTTCAGGCCGTCCTGCAGCGCCTGCACAGCCTCCCGGACCTTCTGCTCCGTCTTCGTCGTCTCCTGCTCCAGCGCCTGCACCTTATCATCAAACATATGCACGGCAAGCTTAGTGAAGGCTGCCTCATCAGGGTTCACGATGAGCCGATTCGTCTTCTCGCGAAATGCGCGCAGCTTCTGACGAAAATCATCGCCGAAAATATCGGAATCCGCATGCCTTCTGGCTCTCTCCTCCAGATAGTGCAGCATTTTCTGATTATCTGTCAGCGCATTCTTGTAATCTTCTCTGTCCTCGAAGGAATCATTGACATCCTCCGCAAAATCAGCAAAGCGCTTCTTGATTTTATCGAAGAACTGCTGTCTCTTCTGCTGTGAAAGCAGCTCCGTCCTGCTCTGCAGCAGCTCCTCCGCCGCTGTCAGCGCAGCCTCTGCCGCTCCGTAGACATCCTCGGCCGCTTCCTTCTTTGCTGTCTCTTCTGCATTTTCCCTTCCCGGTGTTTCATCGTTCAGCGCATTGCTGTCAGAAGCCTTATTTCGGGCAGCCTCTTCCTCAGCCTTTGTCCTGAGCGCGACATCCGCTTCTTCCTCGGTCCATGCATTGATATCCACAATCTTCTTCTGCTGCTTTTCAGGCGCAGCCGGGGACAGGAACGCATCCAAAGTCTTCTCATCAGACTTGATAAAATTCTGCAGCAGCTCCAGACGGTTCTTCACGTAATCTGCAGCATGCAGCTCGCCTCTTATCAGCTGTGCCGTGAATTTTCCGGCCTCCTTTTCATTGCCGAGGGCCTTCTCGATCTCCTTCGCGGGATTGTACGCACCCATGGCCTTCTGGTAGTATTCGTCACCGCATCTGTGCTGCAGATCATATAAACCTGATTCGATCGCCAGCACCTGTTCCTCACTGAAACTCTTCTCGTTTTTCAGTGCATCGCCCAGCTGTATCAAAGTAAGGGTATCTTCTTCATTCAACGCATTGTTGTCGATCGAGTCGAAGAGCTCATGGTTGGCAAGGTAGCAGCACAGCCTCTCCATATCATTGAAGAAGGACTCCTTTGTATGCTTTCCCGAGAACAGATCCTCGAACTCAGCCCCGATTGCGCGCTCCGTACCTTCATACACCTGACGCATCTTCTCATAAAGTGCGTTCAGCTGACCGGGGATCTCGATCGCGTTCTGCGGATCGCAGATATCCAGCAGCTCCTCCATGGTATTTCTTGCCTGCGTCTCATCCTCAGTAAAAAAACTGTCCAAAAATCTCTGCTGCGCCTCTGCATCCTTCGGAATATCGTACCACATTTTGTTTTCTCCTTTTTTTCCTTCCGTGTTTAAAAATGAAGTCTTTCCTTTGCTTCATCTTTTTTATCTTCTTTATGTGCATACTATAGCAGGCCAAGAGACACAGAACGGACACAGTTTCAAAGTTTTCATCAGAAATTTCCTTCAGGAAAGCTTCTCCACCAAACTCGGCAGGCCCCAGCCCTTCCGCGGCAGGAGCTCCTCCGGATTTTTTTCCGCAGCACAGGCTGCTGTCATGTCCTGCAGAAGCTGCCGCACGGCCTGATAGCCCCAGGCACCGCGATTTTCGATCTGGTAGATAAAATACGGCGTATCCTCATAAAAGGCTGCCACTGGCCCCAGCGCCAGGCGAAGGGGATGCGATGCGGAAGCATTGCCCGCCCCTTCGTTGCCGGCCGTCTGACTTCGTCTCTGTTCTGCCCCGGTCCTTGCCCGATTGAAGGCCCGGACATCGCTGACGGAAAGAATCTCTACTGACGGCGCATGCTCCTGCAGCCACTGCAGGTCTCCTGCCTCCTCCGACAGCGGCGCATCCAGATAGATGCGTTTTACCGGCAGGCCGTGGGAAAGCAGCAAACGCGCGGCACTGAGGGGCTGCGCAATGCCGACGCCGTCCAGACTGATTTCGGCCCGGTACAGGAAATCCGGCAAGGCGGCAAAGGCCGCCTCGCAAGCCGCTTCTTCTTTCCGGCAGAAATCCGTCAGCCAGGCAGACCAATGCTCTACAGTGCCTGCCGCTGCCAGCGATTCTCCATCCCCTGCCGACCTCTGCCGGACGGCCGTTTTACCCGGCACCGGCGTCTGCAAAAGGCCGCTGTACAGCAGCTTCTCCATCAATTCCCGCAAAATTTCCCGGATGTCTTCATAGCCAAGCTTCACCGGAAGGTACAGACCCTCCTTTTTCTCCTCCGCCGCAAATTTCCGGAGACCAAAAGCCGCTGCCGGGCTGCGGGTCAGAAACAGGGAAGCCTTGCCGAGGGACTGATAGTCTGAAAATGTACGACAGTCCTGCGGCTGTCGATACGGGATGCCCAGCTCCCGCAGAAAGCGCGCCAGCGTGCTGTCCTCCGGCAGGGGAATGTTATCGGAAACCAGCGCCGCAAAGGGCTTCTGCACCGGGTCTTCCGATTCCGACGGCTGCCGCCCGGCCTTCAGCGGCGAAAGCATTTCCCTCCGCAGCTTCATGTCCGGGCTCGGGCCCAGCTTCTGCATGGCAGGATCCATCCAGCAGCGCAGAAAACAGATGTCCGGAAATTCCCGCTCCAGCTCCCGGAAAATGTAGTTCTCGTCTGCCCCCACAAAGTGATGCATGCAGACCAGAAAGAGCAGCACCGCCTTCGGGCGATACGGCAGCTTCCGGATCAGATCCGCCGTGCCGCGGATCGTCACCTCCTCGAGACGGCCGTCGCTGATCTCCGCTTCCGTCGGCATGACCGCCGAAAAGCGGGGCGTCAGTCCCATCTCCGCCGCCGTCATCACCACGCCGCGGAGGCAGTTGTCGCCGCAGACATAGATGGCATGACTTTCCGGCAGGAGACTGCCGATATGAACGATATTCCAGGTGCTGTGCACGGGGCAATTGTATTGCAGCATTTCTTATACCTTCGAATAAACGGCCTTGCAGCTGACGCCGGGGAGCTGTCCGAGCTTCCCGGAGAGGGCAGCCACCAACGGCTGGGGCGCATCCACGGCAATGCTGATGATGCTGATGCCCTTCGTCCGGTAGGGAATGCCCATGCGGCCGATGATGTAATCACGGCTTTCGTGGAGGGCGGCATTCACAGAAGCCACGGAATCGGGGTTTTCAATGATGATGGCCAAAACGGCTACTCGCGTGTCCATGGGGGTCCTCCTTTAATGTATGGGCTGACACCGGATTGCTTCGCACTTCGTGCTCCCGCAATCCTGCAAAGCATTCGCAATCCGCTCATTTTTCTTCGAAAAATGGCTGCTTGCTCATGCTTTGGGCGGGTCTCAAGGCCGACAAGCCGCTTACATACAAGCATGCAGCGCCTGTCGGCTTTGATCCCCTAGTGTCAGCATATCCTTGGCAGAAGTTCATTCCCCGGTTCAGGGAGGAGGGTTTCGGAGCCGATTTCAGTGCTCATGATGACGCGGCCCGGATTGTGCTCGGTGACCTGGCCGATCACTGCGGCACCCTTGGTGTAGGGCTGTTCCTGCAGCACGGACAGCAGCCGTTCGCTTTCCTCGTGGGGTACAAAGATCACGAGACGACCTTCACAGGCGAGATACAGGGGCTCGAGGCCCAGCATGCCGGTTACACCGGCCACCTCCGGCGCCACCGGAATGGCCGCCCGATCCAGATGAATGCCCACATGGCTTTCCGCCGCGATCTCATACAATACGGTACCCACGCCGCCCCGGGTGGCATCCCGGATCACATGAATGTCCTTCACTGCCGTCAGGGCTGCCTCCACCGGCTGCCAGAGCGGCGCACAGTCGGAGCTGACATCCGCTTCGATGCCGTATTCATCCCGCGCCAGCAGGATGGTGCAGCCGTGGCGGCCCACATCGCCGGTCACAATGATGTCATCACCGGGCTTTGCCAGCTTGCCGGAGGTTTCCGCACCCGGCAGCAGCTCACCGACGCCGGTGGTAGTAATGAAGAGCCCGTCGCACTGCCCCTTCCCGGCCACCTTGGTGTCGCCGGCCACAAGACGCACACCTACCTCGGCTGCCGTCTTCTCCATGGCGGCCGCGATCTCCTCCAGCTTATCCATGGGGAAGCCCTCCTCGATGACAAAGGCACAGGTCATATAGAGCGGCCGGGCGCCCATGCAGGCCAGATCATTGACCGTGCCGCAGATGGAGAGCTTGCCGATGTTGCCGCCGGGGAAAAAGGCCGGCGAGACGATGAAGCCGTCTGTTGTCATGGCGATCCTGCCCTTCGGCGCCGGCAGCACCGAGGCATCATCCGCCGTAAAATAGGGATTCTGAAAATGTGCCTGAAAAACCTGATGAATCAGCTCACTTGTCTGCTTTCCCCCGGCACCATGGGCCAGGGTCACCACTGAAGAATTCATTGCTGCCTCCTATATGCTAATGTCTTCGCTTCCGCTTTCCATGTCAGAGCTCTGCTCTACCGCAGGCCGTAGCTGTACCAGGCGGCGCAGGCGCCCTCCGAGGACACCATGCAGGCACCCACGGGGTGCTCCGGTGTACAGGCCTTGCCGAACAGCGGACATTCCTCGGAACGGATTCTTCCCGTCAGCACCTCGCCGCAGCGGCAGGCGGTTTTATAATGCCCCTCCGGCTTCGGGATATCGTATTTTTTCCGGGCATCAAAGTCCAAAAAGCTGTCCTTTAAGGTGAGCCCCGAGCCGGGGATCACGCCGATGCCCCGCCACTCGGCATCCACGGGCGTCAGCATGTCTGCCGTCAGCTTCTGTGCATTGGGGCTGCCTGCTGCCGTCACCACGCGGGGATAACAGTTCCGGAAGAAGCCCGGCTTCTCCGCGCCGGAGACATTGGCATCCCTTTCCGGAAGCTTTTCAAATTCCGTCACGGCGATGGCCAGTGCCGTCAGGAGCTCCCGCCCGGTGAAGCCGGCGCAGACACCGCTGATGCCCCGGCGGGCCAGCCCCTCATAATAGGCAGTTCCCGTGATGGCCAGCACATGGCCCGGATACAGAAAGAGATCCGTGGACCCTGCCATGGCCTCGATGGCGCCCGGCATGGTCTTGTTGGCGGTGAGGAGAGAAAAGTTCCGTAGTCCCCGTTCCTTCGCCTGCTGTACGGCCAGACAGCTGGACGGCGTGGTGGTTTCGAAGCCCACCGAAAGGAAGATCACCTGCTTTTCCGGCTGCGCTGCCGCGAGCTCCACCGCGTCCAAGGGGGAATACACCACCCGGATGTCGCTGCCCCGGCCCCGGCTCAGCTGCAGAGAGCTGCGGCTGCCCGGCACCCGCACGAGATCCCCGAAGGTGCAGATCATACACTGCTTCTCCTCTGCGAGCCAAATGGCCTCATCGATATAAGAAACCGGCGTCACGCAGACCGGACAGCCCGGGCCGGAAATCAGCTGGATGTCCTCCGAGAGCAGCTGACGGATGCCCAGTCGGAAGATTTCATGGGTATGGGTGCCGCAGACCTCCATGATCCGGCATTTTCTGCCCTTATATTCCCGCAGGATTCTCTTTGCCTCTTCCAATGTATCCATTATTTCAGTCCTTCCTCCAGCAGCGCATCCGTCTCCTCCACGTCCGAATCCGAAATCCGGGCAATGGCGGCGCCGGCATGAACCATCACATAGTCACCGGGCTGCAGCTGATCCAGCAGTGCCGCGGAGACTGTGCGCCTCGCGCCGTCTGCCGACACCAGCGCCATGCCGTTGGAAACCTGAATTACCTTTGCCGAAAGTCCTACACACATATCTTTACTCCCTCTTTGCTCTTCCTGAAATGATTTTGCCCTACTTTTCACGCACCGATGGACCGGCTTCCTTTAGGGAAACGCTGAATTAATCAGGATTTCCTTAGTCTTTTTGGCAGCCGGCGATCACCGCCTGTCCCAGGGCGATGCCGCCGTCATTCGCGGGAATCAGGTGATGCTTCAGCACCTGAAGTCCCCGGGCTCTGAGCTTGTCCTCCAGCAGTCCCAGCAGCAGGGTATTCTGGAAGCTGCCGCCGGACAGCGCTATGGTATCCATTGCATTTTCCCCTGCCAGGGTCTCCGCCGCCTCGCTCAGCAGCAGCGCCAGCCCTTCATGGAAGAAATACGCCAGCTCATGGACGCCGATGCCATTTCCCTGTGCTGCCGCCTCCTTCTGCTGCACCGCTGTGCCGAGCGCCAGCCGCTTCTCGAGAAGAAAACGGAACAGCAGGTCCGTCCGCACGATGAGACGATCCGTCTCTGCGTCCAGCTCGTTGGAAACCGCGGTCTCCGTGTCCTCCCAGATGCCTTCCTCCTCTACGCTGCTCTGGCCCAGCGCCTCCTCCCGCTGCAGCTGCTTTTTTCGGAACGTGTCAAATTCCGACAGCAGGGCCTGCGCCTGTGCCGGTGATGCCGCCATGGCCCGGTACATGAGCTGAATCGCAGCCTCGCCCTCGTAGCTCGACTGCAAGCGGATACCGAGAAGCGCGCTGACGGCATCAAAGAGCCGGCCGCAGCTTGTGGAGGTAATGGCATTCAGATTCCGGTCATGGAGCATGAACTGGGCCCGCAGGGTATTCTGGTCCGCGAGATTCAGCTGCCGGACGATCTCCTCGGTCCGGCTCCGGGCCACGAAGCCGCCGATATCAGAATCCAGACGATTCGCCGCCTTTTCCAGGCTGTAGATCATGGACACCGCGATGCGCCAGCCCTCCCGGGAGGCATTGTCGCCGCCGATCTGCAGGAAGGGCTTGATGCTTGCCGCCCGGCGGAAATGCCGGTAGTCCGCGAGCAAAAGCTCACCGCCCCAGATGCTGCCGTCGGTGCCGTAGCCCGTGCCGTCCAATGCGATGCCGATGACCGGCTGGGGATGGTCGTTTTCTGCCATGCAGGACACAATATGGGCATAGTGGTGCTGGATCCGCAGCAGCGGCAGCCCCCGCGCCTCGGCGAGCTCCTCCGCCACAGAAGTCGAATTGTAGCGGGGATGCAGGTCACAGGCGACGATCTCCGGCTTTGCCTCCAGCAGGGTCTCCATGCGCTGTACCGACTCCCGCAGGGCGTCACAGGTGCGGAGGTCCGTGAGGTCTCCCACATAGCTGCCCGGATAAAAGAGCGCACCGACGCCGAAGCAGAAGGTATTCTTCAGCTCCCCGCCGACGGCCAGCACCTGTCGCCTTGACCCGGCTGCCGAAGCACCGGCATTAGCCGCCTCTGCTATCGTAGAAACGGCATACGGCAGGGGCGCATAGCCCCGGGAGCGCCGCAGCATCATGGGCTCGCCCCGGAAATACTGCATGACGGAATCGTCCGCCCGCATGCGGATATCCCGGTCGTTGGAAAGGATCAGGTCCGCAATCTCCCCGAGCTCCCGCGCCGCACTCTCATCGTCCCGGCAAATGGGCGCCCCGGCGTGGTTGCCGCTCGTCATAATGAAAACCTCCGGCATCGTCTCGCCGTCCGGAAAATCAAAGAGGAGACGCTGCACAGGCGCATAGGGCAGCATCACGCCGAGATAGGGATTCTCCGGCGCGACGGAATCCGCGATACGGATATTCTCCCGCTTCCGCAGCAGCAGAATGGGCTTCTGGTGCCCCGTCAGTGTCTCTCTCTCCTGACTGTCCATCAGGCAAATGTCTTCGGCCGCAGACAGATTCCTTGCCATAACGGCAAAGGGCTTCGCTGGTCTGTGCTTCCGCTCCCGCAGCTTCTGTACCGCCGCCTCAGAAGAAGCGTCGCAGCAGAGATGGAAGCCGCCGATGCCCTTCACCGCGATAATGCCGCCCTCCCGGATCACCCTGCGGGCCTCCTGCAGAGCCTCCGCACCGCGCACAGCGGGATTGCCCAAAAGATAAAGCTCTGGTCCGCAGTGGGGGCAGCAGACGGGCTGGGCATCGTAGCGGCGGTTCCGGGGATCGTGATATTCCCGCGCGCAGTCCGGACACATGGAAAATTTCTTCATCGAGGTCCGTTCCCGGTCATAGGGAAGGCTGTCCAGTATGCTCAGGCGCGGCCCGCAGCAGGTGCAGTTGATGAAGGGATGCAGATAGCGGCGGTTCTCGGGATCCATCAGCTCCGCTTCACACGCCGGGCACATGGCGATGTCCGGAGAGACGAAGATCTCTCCGGCGGTTTTCTCGCTCTGCACGATGCGGAAGTCCGGAAAATCCAGCTTTTTCTCCGCTTCGGAAAGGGGCAGCTCGGTGAGCTTCAGGATGACAGCCCGCTTCGGCGGCGCCTGCAGCAGCAGTGTCCGGAAAGCCTCCAGCTGCTCCGCGCTGCCCGCGGCAAAGATTTCCACAAAGGGGCCCCGGTTGGAAACGGTTCCGGTGATGCCGGTTTTTGCGGCATGGCGCGCCACGGTGGGCCGGAAGCCCACCCCCTGAACGATGCCGTATACATGTATTTTCTGAAGCAAGCCATTCTCATCCATGATATTTCACTCCTGTCGCTTTCCTTCTGTCGGCTCTGTCGGGAAGCCGGAAACGGCCGGCTCCGGAATCTCCAGAAAACAGCCCCCGAAATCCGGCGGCAGCATCTTCTTCAG
>CAVELT010000009.1:15103-24599 GCA_963616545.1 Dysosmobacter segnis
TTCCATCCATTCCGGCTGCATTTTGAAAAAGCTCATCACATGGATTTCCGGCTCACTGCTCTGTTCGCTCTGCACGGACAGCTTCCGCAACTCCTCCCGCAAACTGTTGCCCAGCACCTGCTCCTGCACAATCAGAGCACGCAGCGGCCCATTGCCGAAACGTGCGCTGATGTCCGCAGCAGTTGTTTCCTTCTTTTCCTGCAGCAGCTTCTCCCGAGCCTTCTGCAAAAGCACCCGCGCCGCGGGATGCTTGACTTGATAGTCTGTGCCGAAGCGCTTTTTCAGCGCCTTCGCTGCGGCAAGTCCCGGTACGGAGCTCACCAGGTTCAGTGCATTTTCAGATGCCCGGCGGTAGTCCTCGATGCCTGCACCATGGCCGTAAAAGCGGAGGACGGGATTTTTTTCGGCAGAGAAAGTCCCGCATACATCACTAAGCAGCTCCCCCTTCCCGATCAATTCCAAAATGCCCTCTCGGATCCACGCCCGCTCCTGCGGGTCAGTTTCCGTCATGGGAAAGGTCCCGAAGACGCCGATTCCTGCGGGCTCAATCCGGTTTCCCGAAGTGCCGACATTATCCTCCTCCTGATTTCCGGACGAAATCACAACTTCCTTCTCTGCTTCTGCACAGGCCGGAAAGGCGAAGGCCGACAGCAGTGCGAGATACGCCTTCTCCGCACCATATTCGAAGCTCTTCATGCCATTCGTGTCGATGCAGAGCACCGGCACCGCCACCCTTTTCTGCAGCATCCGGCGAAGGGCCTGATAGTCCGTGCCGATGACCGCCGGCACCGGGGTGCCGATGAGCGCGATGAATTTCGCCGCCAGCTTCGTCTGGGCATCGGCGATCTTCTCCACCAGAGCCCGGTCCCGGCCCATGATGGCGTCCATGTCCCGGAGTCCGGCGCTGAAGATGGCGGAGCGCTCGCTGCTCCAGCGGGGCTCGTCAAAGCCGCAGATGTTGCCGGTGCAGCCTCCCGCGTCCAGGATCACCACCATACCGCCCAGCTCATACAGAATGGACACGGCACCGGACTGATCCGGCGCAAAGGGTGTCAGATATTTTCGAAGTCCCCGTACCATGTCAACAATCTCCTTCTCACAAATCGGAATGCACAGCCTCCGTGCGCTGTATTCTATCGCCGCATCGTTTTACAGGCAATGCAGCACCTGCTCCGTGAGCCGCCGGATCCCGGCATAGCCGTAGGGCTGCTCGTCCTCCGAAAAGCGCACATGCCCGGCATTGGGCTGATAGAAGGCCGCATCCTTCCCGATGGTCACGTCGCAGGGGCACACGCTGCTGTCGTAATACAGCATGGTGGGCTCCATGTTGGACAGAATCCGGGTGTCCGGACTCTTCTCCCCCAGGAGCTGAAGATAGCGGAAATCCGCCGCCGTGGGATTGCCGTAGATCTCGCCCACCCGAAAGCCGTACTTCACCAGCGCCGCCGCGAGCTCGAAGGGATTCCCGTTCATCGACTCGCCGACATTAAACCGCAAGGAAGGACGGGAGCTTTGCAGCTTTCTGACGGCAGCCTGTGCCGCTGCATAGCCAAGGTCCGCCTCCAGCGGGAGCTGCAGCGCCTGCCCCAGCGCCCGGTACTGCCGCTGCACCGCGTCGATGTCATAGAAGCGCTCCAGCAGGATGAAGGGAATGCCCAGCCGCTTCTCCATGTCCAGCGCCGCCGGCACCGCCTCCCGGTTCAGCACGAGAGAGAAATTCGCCTCTCCAAAGCGCTGAAACGCCGCGAAGCTTTCACAGCGGCCGATTTCGTTGATTTGCTTCACGCCGAGGCGGCGCAGCATCTCATAGAGCTCGAAATCCGGCTGAAGCGCGGCAAAAAAACCCAGCAGGTTCACGGTCGTTCCCTTTTTCTTCTGCTTCTCCACCAGAGAATAGAGCGACTCCCGGACATGCACCATAGGCGGCTTCCGTCCCTCCCGGGTGAGCGCATACATATAACAGGGGCGTACGCGAACCCCGGCGGCCTCCTCTGCCTTTCGGGATACCCGCTCCATATCGGTGCCCAGCAGCGCGTCCACGCAGGTAATGCAGAGCATCACCACCGAGGGCTTTTCCGGCAGGAAATCCACGATCTCCTGCACCGCCTCCGGGATCTTCCGGAGATGCCGCCCCGTCACAAGGTCCGTTTCGTCCATCAGCAGGTAGAAAAAGCGGTTTTCATAGCCGGGAATCCGGGTGATCTCCCCCGTGTTCCGTCCGCAGCAGCCCGGCGAAATGATCAGCATGACAGATCCCGGAACCGAGAGCCCCGCCCGCTTCACGCCGAAGCCCTCGGCGCCCGGGGAGTTAAATGCCAGCGTTGCCGGGGAGCTGTAAATGAGATGCGTGTCGTTTTTGAATTCTGCAGGCAGCTTCTCCGGTCCCAGGGCCGCCAGCGCAGCCGCTGTATAGCACACGGGCTTCATGCCTCAGCCTCCGCGAGAAGCGCATCACAGAGCGCCAGGAATTTCGCCGCGATGGCCGAATCCGGATAGGCCTCGATGACAGTCTTTCCCTGATCCTCCGCAAGGTTGATCTCATCACTCCGGGGAATGTCTGCCGCGATGCGGAGCCCCCGCTCCTCCGCGAACTGCCGCACACGCTTTTCTTCATCGGGGATGTTCCGCCGGTTCAGGATAATGCCTTCGACCCGCGCATAGCCTCTGTCCTCGAAATTCTTTACCGCCGTGTTGATGTTGTTGGCGGCATAGAGGGCCATCTTCTCGCCGCTGGTCACGATCAGCACCTTCTCCGCATAGCCCTCCCGGATGGGCGCCGCAAAGCCGCCGCAGACCACATCTCCCAGCACGTCAAAGAGCACCACATCCGGCTGCTCGGTTTCCAGAAGCTGCAGCTCATCCAGGAGATTAAAGGTGCTGATGATGCCCCGGCCGGCACAGCCCATGCCCGGCGTGGGACCGCCGGTCTCGATGCAGAGCACATTGCCGAAGCCCCTGCGGCTGATCTCTTCGAGGCTCTCCGGATCCCGGTCATATTCCCGCATATAATTCATTACCGGCATCAGGGGCGCTCCGGACAGCAGATTTCCCGTGGAATCCGCCTTGGGATCGCAGCCGATCTGAATGACCCGCTTGCCCCGCACTGCGAAGGCAGCTGCCAGATTGGAGGTCACCGTGGACTTGCCGATGCCGCCCTTGCCGTAGATTGCAATTTTCAGCATAAAAATACTCCCCTGCATTGCTGCAGAGGAGCGGCTTATGAATATATCACGCTGCGGCATAAAATATACATTGTATAACTCATCGTATATCCGGTTTCCGCATAGCTGCGATTTTCCTATCCACTTGCCTTTCCTGCGCAGAATGCTCTTTACAGTCAAGAATCTTTTGTAAGAGTAGCACAAAAAAGGCTGTTAGTGATAGCTAAGTTCTATATCTATTTTCGTATGTCATAGATAGAGAATGATTATGCATCATACTCCAGAGGCTTCCGCTTCATCCAGGCGTCGAACTCCTCATCGGTGCAGCGCACATAGTGAGAGCCCTCTACCAGATGGCTGCTTCCCTTCGTGTAGTCAATGCCGGAGGTCTTGTAGTCATAGCTCTCCGCGGTTCTCTGCTTCTCCACCACCGGGTTCGGGGACGGAATTGCGGACAGCAGGGACCGGGTATAGGGATGCACCGGATGGGAGAAGATCTCATCTGTGGTGCCGGTCTCCAGAAGGTGACCGAGGTGCAGCACGCCGATACGGTCGGAGATGTACTTGACCATGGACAGGTCATGGGCAATGAAGAGGTAGGCCGTGCCGGTCTCCTCCTGAATGTCCTTCATCAGGTTCACCACCTGGGCCTGAATGGACACGTCCAGTGCAGAAATACACTCATCCGCGATGATCAGCTTCGGGTTCATGATGAGCGCCCGGGCAATGCCCACACGCTGACGCTGTCCTCCGGAGAACTGATGGGGATAGCGGGTTGCATGCTCCGGTGCGAGACCTACCTTCTTCAGGATGGCCTTCACCTTGGCATCTCTCTCCTCCTTCGTCTTGCAGGTGCCGTGAATGTCCAGACCCTCTCCGATGATGTCCTCCACCTTCTTACGGGGATTCAAAGAAGCCATAGGATCCTGGAAGATCATCTGCATCTGGGTCCGCAGCATATTGTTGGCATCCTTGTTCAGACGGCCGCTGATCTCCGTGCCGTTGAAGAGGATCTTGCCGTCTGTCGGATTGTACAGACGGATGATGGAACGTCCGATGGTGGACTTTCCGGAGCCGGACTCTCCCACGAGGCCGTAGGTCTCGCCGGGATAGATCTTGAAGCTCACATCGTCCACGGCCTTCACCGTAAAGGACTTGGAAACCTTGAAATACTGCTTCAGCCCCGTAACCTCAAGGAGCGGCTTTGCATCATAATTTACTGCCATACTTCTCTGCTCCTTCCTTCATACGCTCGATACGGAGCGCCAGCTCCTTCGGCATCTCCACCTTCGGTGCCCGGGGATCCAGGAGCCAGGTAGCTGCATAATGGGTATCCGTCACCTTGAACATCGGCGGATCCACCTTGTCGTCAATTTCCAGAGCATAGCGGTTTCGCGGTGCAAAGGCATCGCCGGCCCGCTCATGCAGCAGGTTGGGCGGTGAACCGGGAATCGCATAGAGACGCTCGTCGTTCGTCTCCAGATCCGGCATGGCGGACAGCAGACCCCAGGTATACGGATGCTTCGGATCGTAGAAGATCTCGTTGATGGTGCCCTTCTCCACGATCTTTCCGGCATACATAACATTCACATAGTCAGCCACCTTCGCCACCACACCGAGGTCGTGGGTAATGTAGATGACGCTGATGCCTCTCTCCCGCTGGATCTTCATGATGAGCTCCAGGATCTTCGCCTGAATGGTCACGTCCAGTGCAGTGGTCGGCTCATCACAGATCAGCAGATCCGGGTTGCAGGCCAGGGCAATAGCGATCACGACTCTCTGCCGCATACCGCCGGACAGCTGGTGCGGATACTGCCGCATACGCTTCTCTGCGTCCTCGATGCCAACCTCCTGCAGCAGCTCACAGGACCGCTTCCAGGCCTCTGCCTTCTGCATCTTGAAGTGCCAGAGCATGCCCTCCATGATCTGCTTGCCGATGCTCATGGTGGGGTCCAGACTCGTCATCGGGTCCTGGAAAACCATGGCGATCCGTTTGCCGTTGATGTGCTTCCGGATCCACTTCTTGTCCTTCTCCAGGATCTCTACCGTGTCCTTCTGCCCATCCGCATGAGTGTAGCTGAAGGAAATGCTGCCGGAATTCACCGTGGCGTTCTTCGCCAGAATACCCATGGCCGCCTTCATTGTCACGGACTTACCGGAGCCGGACTCACCCACGATAGCCACAGTCTCCCCCTTATGGAGGTCAATGTCTACGCCGCGAATGGCGTGGACCGGACCGGCTGTGGTCTTGAAGGTGATATCCAGATTCCGGATTTCCAGAATTTTCTCTTTTTCCATATTCCTTACATCTCCTTCATCTTAGGATCAAGTGCCTCACGAAGACCGTCAGCCACCAGGTTGAAGCACAGCATCAGCAGCGCCATGATAATGATGGGCGGCACGATCTGATAGGGATGCGTGGTGAAGCTGTTGTAGCCCTCGGAGATCAGGGAGCCCAGGGAGCACTGCGGCACCGGAATGCCCAGTCCGACGAAGGACAGGAAGGCCTCCGTGAAGATAGCCGTCGGGATGGAGAACATCACCTGCGTGATGATGGGTCCGATGATGTTCGGCAGGATCTCCTTGAAGATAATGAAGAAGGAGCCCGCACCCAGGGTCTTGGAGGCCAGAACAAATTCCTGCTCCTTCAGCTTCAGCATCTCCGCTCGGGCAATACGGGACATACCGATCCACTCAGTCAGCATCAGGGCGAAGATGATGGTGAGCATACCCGGCTTCAGGATCAGCAGCAGGAGCGTCACAATGACCAGTCTCGGAATACCGTTCGACACCTCCAGAATACGCTGCATGATGATATCCACCTTGCCGCCGAAGTAGCCGGAAATCAGACCGTAGGACATACCGATGACCATGTCAATGATGGTGGCCGCCACAGCGATGATGAGGGATACTCTCGCGCCCACCCAGGTACGTGTCCAGATGTCACGGCCGTACTTATCGGTACCGAACCAGTGGAACACATCCAGCATCTGCTTCTCGGCATAGCCGTTGGTGAGCTTGGTGCCGGTGGTGGTGGTCATGGTCTCGGAGCCGTCCAGAATGCCGAGGTACTCGATGCCCTGCACACGGGGCGCCAGGTTCTTGCCGTCGGTCTGCTGGCTGTAGGAATAGCCGTTCATGTGAGGGCCCACCAGTGCGAGAATGCACAGCAGGATCACGAGAACCAGGCCGACCACGGCGCTCTTCTTATTGATAAAGCGCTTCTGCACATCCTTCCAGAAGGACTGGGAGGAGAAGTTCGTATCAATGGCGATCTCACCGGCATTGTCCTTCAGCACGAAGTCACTGTCCACCGGAATATATTCTGTCGCCGCAGCAGCCGCAGTGACAGGCACGGCTGCAGTATTTGCTTTCTTTCCAAACATATTAGTTTCCGTCCTTTGCTAGTCTGATTCGCGGATCGATGATGCCGTACAGAATATCCACGAAAAGCATGATGAAGATATACAGTGCGGAATAAATAAAGCTCAGGGAAATGACCACATTGTAATCATTGGACTGAATGGCATTTACCAGCAGGGAGCCCACGCCGGGGATGGCGAAGATCTTCTCTACCACCAGGGAACCGGTCATCAGGTCCACGATCAGCGGCGCCAGCACGGTAATGATGGGGATCAGCGCATTCCGGAGCGCATGCCGGAAGATCAGCGCGAAGCCGGAAATTCCCTTGGATTCAGCCAGCAGCATGTAGTCGCTGTCCAGCACCTCCAGCATCTCGGAACGGGTGAACCGCGCAATGCTGGCCATGGTGAACATAGACAGGGAAATGCTGGGCAGCACCGAGGAGATCTGCGGGAGCTTGTCGTTGTACAGCATGGGGAAGAAATGGAACTTAAAGCCCAGCTGGTAGCTCAGGAAGAGCGCGAATACATAGGACGGCACGGACACGCCGATAACAGAGATCAGGGTACACAGTGTATCCACGATGGTATCGTGCTTCAGAGCAGCGATCAGACCCAGGATCAGGCCCATCACAGCGCCCAGAGCCACAGCCTGTCCGCCGATGCGGATGGAAATGGGCAGTCTGGTCTGAATGAGGGTAGAGATCGGGGTATTCTTGGAAATGTTGTAGCTGACACCGAAGTCACCGGTCATCATGTTCTTCACATAACGGATGAACTGGGTAAATACCGGCTGATCCAGTCCGTACTTGGCATACAGCGCCGCTCTCTGGCTGTCGTTCAGCTTCTCATCGTTGAAGGGCGAGCCCGGCATGAGCTGCATCAGGACAAAGAGTACCAGGAGAATGACGAGCAGCGTGAACAATGAGGTCAGCACTCGTTTTGTGACATACTTTTTCACTTGAACCTCCTAAGGATTGTTTTTGAGCCATCAGGCGAATGCATCGTCTGCTGGCCTCGGGGTCGGGTCCGGAAGCACCGGGCCCCGCACCGAAGCCCGCAGGCCGACTGAAATGCGGTGAGGAGGCAGAAAGCTGCCTCCCCACGCATCATCGAAGATTTTCTTCCGATCAGTCTGTCTTCACGGCATCCTTGTAAACTCTGTTCAGAGCCACCGGATGGAACTCCACGCCGCTTACCTTTGTGGAAACCATCTCAGCGTTGCACTGTGTATAGAGCGGGAAGATCACGGACTCGTCCATCACGATCTTCTCAGCATCATACAGCTTCTCCCAACGCTTCTCAGCATCGGTAGCCAGATCGCCGCTGGTGCACTCCGTGATGATGCTGTCATAATCAGCATTGCTCCAGAGACCGTAGTTGTTGGAGTTGTTGGTTACCCACATGCCGAGGTAGGTCATCGGATCAGCATAGTCCGGTCCCCATCTTGTGAGACCCAGCTCATAGTTGCCGTCCTGGAGATCCTGTACTCTCTGCTTCTTCGGCTCTACCTTGATGTTGATGGTGAGACCCGGAAGAGTTGTCTGCCACTGCTCCTGAAGAACGGTAGCCACCTTCTGCGGTGCATCATCTGCATCAACAACCATCTCAAGCTCCAGGGAATCCTTGCCCAGCTCCTCGAGACCCTTGTTCCAGTACTCTACGGCCTTCTCAGCATCGTAAGCACAAACATCGGAGAACTTCTCCTGGTCTGCAGAGAAATCAGAGCCGTCCGGACCTGCTGCGAAATCCATCGGAACTGCGGTGAAGGTCGGCTTGGAGCCATCCTTCAGAACGTCTGTGGTGATGGCCTCACGATCAATAGCGAAGGTCAGTGCCTTACGGATGTTGTCGTTCTGAAGAGCCTCAACCTTGGAGATGTTCGGTGTTACATACCAGAGGTAGCCGGCACCCACTGCCTTGAAGGCGGGGTCATCCTGCACCTGGTCAACCTGATCACCGTTTACCAGTGTCATATCAAGCTCGCCGTTCTGGAAGCTCATCAGAGCGGTCTGAGAATCCTGAATTACCTGGTAATCAATGCCGGCAAGCTGTACGCGGTCAGCATCGTAGTAATCCGGGTTCTTTGTGAGATGGAACTCTGTGGCAGCCGGCTCATAGGAATCCAGAATGAAAGCACCGTTGGAAAGAGATGTCTCCGGGCTTGTGCCGTAGGTATCTGCGCAGGTCTCAAAGAACTTCTCGTTTACCGGATAGAAGGTCGGGAAGTACATAAGAGATGTGAAGTAGCTGACAGGTGCCACCAGCTGAACCTCAAGGGTGTGGTCATCCACTGCCTTGATGCCGAGCTCGGACTTGTCCATGGTGCCGTCGATGATCTCAGCGGCGTTCTTCACCTGGCCGATATCGCTGAGCATGTAAGCATACTCGGAAGCAACATCCGGATCAACGGCTCTCTGCCATGCGAATACGAAGTCTGCAGCGGTAACGGGATCGCCGTTGGACCACTTGGCATCCTCTCTCAGGTGGAAGGTCCAGGTCAGACCGTCCTCGCTGGTCTCCCAGGACTCTGCAATAGCCGGAACAGCCTGTCCGTCAGCATCCATCTGGGTCAGACCGTCGGTATAGTTGGCCATTACCTCGAAGGATGTACCGTCAGTGGCCTGCTGGGGATCCAGGGACTCTACCGGTGTTTCCAGCATTACCTTCAGATCCTCGGTGGATACGGAACCGGAAGCCTCGCCGGCAGCCGCAGTCTCACCCTCAGCCTTTGACTCGTCTGCTGCAGCCGTTGTCTGTGTCTGGTAAGCGGAGCTTCCGCAGGCCGCAAGACCCAGAACCATAGCTGAAGCAGTCAGAACGGAAAGCGCTCTTGTTGACTTTTTCATAACTAATTCCTCCTTGTTATGTTTGCCGCGATACCGCTTTAATGTTTTAAACCGGCAGTATCGCAAAATGCGCAAGAAGCTCTGAACCTCTTCCAGCACCTCCTTGCGCATGTCTGAAATTATA
>CAVELT010000009.1:25032-26732 GCA_963616545.1 Dysosmobacter segnis
GGGCTCGACCAGCCCTTGCCCTTCGTATTGGCAGCCGTCCCGTCTGCGGCCGCGCCGGAAGCTGCCGCAGCAGAATCGGCACCTGCCGCCCCGGAAACTGTTCCATTGACGACCGCCCCGGCAATGCCCCCGCCGATGCCGGCAATGGCTCCGGCCTGGGAGAAGATGCCCTGGCTGGGATCCAGCTCGGGATGCCGCCGCAGAAATTCCACCTGATAGTCGGTGAAGCCGCCCTCGTACTGGGCGATTCTGCCGTCGCCCTCAAAGGCAAAGATCCGGTTCACCGCACGATCCAGGAAGTAGCGGTCATGGGACACTGTCACCACGATACCGGCAAAGCGGTCCAGATAATCCTCAAGGATCGTCATGGTGCGGATGTCGAGGTCGTTCGTCGGCTCATCCAATATCAGCACATTGGGCGCACTCATCAGCACCCGGAGAAGATAGAGCCGCCGCTTCTCACCGCCGGACAGCTTCTCCACCTTCATAAACTGCTGGGAGGGCGGAAACAGGAAGCGGTCCAGCATGACGCTGGCACTGATCAGACCATCCGTGGTATGGACATACTCCGCGATGGAGCGCACCGCATCGATCACCCGCTGGCTGCCGTCCAGCGCCTCATTTTCCTGACTGAAATAGGCGATTCTGACGGTCTGGCCGATATGGATCTCGCCACTGTCCGGCTGCTGCCAGCCGGCAATCAGCTTCACCAGTGTTGATTTTCCGACACCGTTCGGGCCGATAATGCCGATGCGGTCATTCCGCAGAAAGTTATAGGAAAAATCCCGGATCAGGCATTTTCCGTCATAGCCCTTGGTCACATGGTCGAGCTCAATGGTGGACTTTCCGAGACGGGTGGTGACAGAGGACAGCTTCATCTCCTCCTCAGGGGTAGGTCCATGCATGGCAGAGAGCTTCTCATAGCGCTGAATTCTGCCCTTCTGCTTCGTGGTCCGGGCCTTTGCGCCCCGGCGGATCCAGGCAAGCTCTGTCCGCAGGATGTTCTGCCGCGTCCGCTCCTGGGCCTTCGCGATGTCCATCCGCTCTGCCTTCAGGGCAAGATAGCCCTCGTAATTGCTCTCATAGGAATAGAGCTTTCCCTGATCCAGCTCCACGATCCGATTGCAGACGCTGTCCAGGAAGTAGCGGTCATGGGTCACCATCAGAAGCGTGCCCCGGAAGCCCTTGAGGTAATTCTCCAGCCACTCGGACATGGCCCCGTCCAGATGGTTCGTGGGCTCATCCAGCACCAGAAGATCCGCTGTGGACAGCAGGGTGGACGCCAGCGCCACACGCTTCCGCTGGCCGCCGGACAGCGTTCCCACCTTCTGGTTGAAGTCGCTGATGCCCAGCCGGTTCAGAAGCTTCCTGGCCTCCGCCTCCAGGTTATAAATATGCTGCTTACCCTCATTGTCACGGACAATGGCCTCGAGGATGCTGTCCGTCGGCTGAAACTCCGGGTTCTGCGGAAGAAAGCGGATGCTCAGTCCCCGGCGCCTGACAACATTACCCTCATCCGGCTCCACGAGCCCTGCCACCATCCGGAGCAGGGTGGATTTGCCGGTGCCGTTCACGCCGATGAGCGCCACCTTCTCGCCCTCCTGAATGGAAAAATCCGCATCGTTGAGAATCTGTCGTTCCGTAAACACCTTGCTGAGGTGCTCCATGTTTAAAATGCTTGCTGCCAAAGTCCGCTCCTT
>CAVELT010000010.1:0-9868 GCA_963616545.1 Dysosmobacter segnis
GTGAAATTTTTGGCATTCGCCCGCAGGCCGAAGGCCTCGCCGCCGAGATATACGGCATCTGCCCCGTAGTTCACGGCTGTTTTCAAAACCTCCAGCGAACCCGCCGGAATCAAAAGCTCTGTTGCTCTCACCTGTTTCTCCTTCCTGGCTCAGGCCTCCGCCTCACCGGGATCTGTATGTCCTGTCTCCTCCGTCAGCGTTCCTTCCCTTCGGACACTGAGGGAAATGCCGTCACCCACCGGCAGAACGGAGGTGGTCAGCAGCGGATGGTGCGTCAGTGTAAAAAGGTACTCCCGCATCCGGCTGTGAATGGTCCGCTCCCGGCGGTCAATGAGAAAACGGCTCTCCGCCAGGCTGCCCTCCTGCAGAATGTTGTCCGACAGCAGCATGCCGCCCGGTGTCAAAAGACGCAGAAGCTGCGGCAGCCAGACCGGATACTGGGCCTTGGCGGCATCCAGAAAAATAAAATCGAAGTGCCGGCCCGCCGCCAGCAGCTGCTCCATCGCCTCTCCCGCATCCATATCCATGATCCGGATCCGGCTGCCGTAGGGTGAATTCCACAGATTTTCTCTGGCCTGCATGACCCGGGGCGCGTAGCTCTCGATGGTCACCAGCTCCGCCGACTCCGGCATGGCCTCCGCCATCAGATATGCCGAATAGCCCACTGCGGTACCGATCTCCAGAATCCGCATGGGCTGCAGGGCCGTAATCAAACACTTAAGAAGCGCCGCAGTCTCGTCCCGAATGATCGGAACGGCCGCTGCCAGCGCTTCTCTCCGTATTGCCTCCAGAGCCGGATTCCGATCCGGCTCCAGAGAATGTATAAAATTGATCAGTCGTTCATTGGTAATCAAGCAAATCACTCCTCGCTGCCGCCGCCGACGATCTCCACGCCGTCCTCTTCCGCGGCCGCCGTGCTTTCCTCATCGGCATTGCCTGCCTCATCCAAGAGCTTCTTATCCTTCAGCTCAGAGTTCTTGGCACCCTCTTCTGTCAGATACTTGATGATCTCCTCCGTCGTCATGGATGTGTTCAGACTGTACTCACCGGGCTCAAAGTCCGCCTTGTAGAGCCGGGACTGCAGAAGAAAGGCCGGCTGATTGTCGATGAGTCCGTCCTCCTCCAGTGCCTCTGCGATCTCCTTCCGGGTCTCCCCTGTGGAAATCACAAAGCTCACATCCGTTCCCGGCTCCGCCTCCATGGCATGCTCATAGAGCAGTCCGTGGCCGAAGCTGTAGGCCCTGGTGATTCCCTGCAGCAGCAGAAAGACAACGGCCGCCAGCAGCAGGATGCGCCAGGCCAGTCCTATGATGAAATCGGAAATGCTTCTTACCGAATCTCTGTCCGACATGTGCCGTCCTCCATCAGACCTCCATGATCACCGGCAGGATCACCGGATTCCGCTTGATCCGCTTCCAGAGGAAGTCTGCCAGGCTGTCCTTAATGATGTTCTTGATCTTGCCCCAGTCATTCACATGACGCACCAGACAGTCATCTACTGCATCCTGCACCTGTACTCTGGCCTCTTCCATGAGATCCTCAGATTCCCGGACATAGACAAAGCCCCGGGAGATGAGATCCGGTCCCGCCAGCAGGTGTCCGGAATATTTCTCCAGCGTCAGCACCACGACGATAATGCCGTTCTGCGCCAGATTCTGACGATCCCGCAGCACGATGTTGCCCACATCGCCGACACCGAGGCCGTCCACGAAGATGCCGCCGGCGGCTACGTGCTCCTTGAGCTCCGCCTTCATTTCCCCGTCCTTCGGTGCGAACTCCCAGACCTCGCCGTTCTCCAGCATGAGACAGTTGTCCTTGGCAACGCCCACGGACTCCGCCAGCTTCGCTGCTGCCCGGCGCATGTGATACTCGCCGTGCACCGGAATGGCATACTTGGGCTTCACCAGAGAATACAGCAGCTTCAGGTCCTCGGCACAGGCGTGACCCGATACATGGGTATCCTGCATGATGACCTCGGCATGCTGCTTGTACAGCTCGTTGACCACCTTGTCCACTGCCAGCTCGTTGCCGGGGATCGGGTGGGAGGACATGACGATGACATCGTTGGGGGTGATGCGTACCTTCCGGTGCATGCCGCTCGCCATACGGGACAGTGCGGCCATGGACTCGCCCTGAGAGCCGGTGGTGATCAGCACGGTCTGCTCGTCCGGGTAATTCTTCAGGCTCTCGATGTCAATGAGGGTACCCTCCGGGATATTGATATAGCCGAGCTCCGAAGCCACGCGGATGACATTCACCATGGAACGTCCCTCCACCACGACCTTGCGGCCGAACTTGGCTGCGGTGTTGATGATCTGCTGCACGCGATCCACATTGGAGGCAAAGGTAGCCACCAGAATACGGTTGTGGGTGTGCTCGCCGAAAATCATTTCAAAGGTGCGTCCCACGGTGCGCTCCGACATGGTGAAGCCGGGCTTCGTGGCATTGGTGGAATCGGACAGCATGGCCAGCACGCCGTTCTTGCCCAGCTCTGCAAAGCGCTGCAGATCGATGGGATCGCCGAATACCGGCGTATAATCCACCTTGAAGTCGCCGGTATGCACGATCACACCCGCCGGGGTATGAATGGCCAGCGCCGCCGCATCCTGGATGGAGTGGTTGGTCTTCACAAACTCCACCTTCAGGTCGCCGAAGTTCACCATGGAGCCGAACTTCATTTCCTTCATGCGCACCAGCTTGTCGATGCCCTTCTCCACCAGCTTGCCCTGAATCAGTGCCAGTGTCAGCTTCGTGCCGTATACCGGCACATTAATCTGCTGCAGTACATAGGGCAGCGCGCCGATATGGTCCTCATGTCCGTGGGTGATGACAAAGCCCTTCACCTTGCTGATATGCTCCTTCAGATAGCTGATATCCGGGATCACCAGATCGATGCCCAGCATATCATCCGAAGGAAATGCCAGTCCGCAGTCGATGACGATGATGCTCTCATCTGTCTCGATTGCCGTGATGTTCATGCCGATCTGATCCAGTCCGCCCAGCGGAATGATTCTGACACTGCCGTTCTGCTTCATTCTGTCCTCTCTGCTCCTGTGCTGTCTCGTTTTTGCCGGCTCTCTGACCTCCGCCACTGCCGCAGAAGCCAATGTCGGCTGCTCCGACACCGCGGCCGCTGCCTGCTCCTTCATGGCGCCTCTGCGTTCTGTCCGGACCTCTCTGTGCCCTGCTGCGCCCTGATGTGCCGGACGGGTATTTCTGTGCTCTGCCGGTGCTCCGCCGTGCTCCGGACGTCTTCTCCGGGAGCTGCCGCCTCTCTGCTGTCCTCTGCCGTGCTCCTCGCCGTGCTCACGGTTCTCCCGCTGCGGGCGTCTCTCCGTTCTCTCCCGGCTGCTTTCTCTCGCGTGCTCCCGTGCGGCTTCTCTGGCTGCCTCTCCGGCATTGCCTGCCGGCTTCCGAAAATGCTGATTATTATTTCTCAATCGTGATACCTTCTCCTTCCAGAAGTTTGGAGAAAACATCCATGATGGTGTCGGATTCTTCCTCTCCGGCAAACTCATAATCGGCTTCCTCATCGTAAGGGCCCGATATGTCCTTCATGACATAGCACTCACCGTCCTCACCCTCAGGGGCATCCGTCACCAGAATGTAATGCACGCCGGCCACTGTGGTTTCCTCCAGGATCTCCAGCTCCAGGCTTCCGTCCTCCGATACCATTCTGATTCTGTTGTTCTCTGTCATATTTTCTCCGTTCCTCGTACCTGTATCTTTTGTCAACTGTTCCGCTGTGATTCCTCACGAGACAGACTGTGCATATACTCCTCCAGGATCAGCTGCGCCGCCACCTGGTCGATCATCTGCTTCTGCACGGCTCTGGGCACACCGCTTTCGTCCAGAATCTCCTGTGCCGCCATTGTGGTCAGACGTTCATCCACAAATTCGATGGGCACGGAAACCCGCTGTGCCAGCTTCTCCCGGAAAATCCGGGTTTTCTCCGCCCGTTCTCCCTCAGAATCATCCATATTAAAAGGAAGTCCCAGAACGATCCGCTCCACACGGTATTCCGCGACTATGCTTTCGATCTCCTGCAGCGTTTTCCGGAGCTTCGTCTCCCGATCCCGCGTCAGGGTACAGTGGGGCTGTGCAATCAGCCCGGTGGGATCCGTCAGGGCAACGCCCACTGTCCTGGATCCGTAGTCCAATCCCATAATACGCATATTGTCCTCTGCATTTCAAAAAAGCGAGCCCATCTGGGTTTTTACTCCCGGACAGACCCGCAAAAATATCACTTACTCAGCTTGGATTCCACGTAGGTTCTCATGAGCTCCTCAAGGATCTCATCCCGTTCCACCTTCATAATGAGGCTTCGCGCCCCCTTATGGCTGGTAATGTAGGTAGGATCACCTGACATGATGTAGCCCACGATCTGGTTGATCGGATTGTAGCCCTTCTCGGTCAGCGCCTCATACACGCGCCGCAGAACCTCTGTCACATTGAGGCTCGCATCCTGCATCGGTCTGATGATCTGCGTATTGGTAAAATCACTGTTCATGCCGTCACGTCCTTTTAATAACTCACCCTAGTTTATAACATTTCGGGGGTCTCCGCAAGTACATAAGTATCACAGATTTTCACACCCCGCACCGGAATAATTTCGCCGATTTTACCGAGAGCCGCCTCCCGGCTCCGGAAGGGGATCAGGTACTTCACATAGGCCTTGCTGAAGCCCGTCAGGTAGCTTTCTCCCTCATATTCCAGAATTTCCTCCGCCAGCACCGATTCCGTCCGGTGCAGAAAGCGGCGCCGGAAGGCCTCCGACTTCTCCCGGTCCAGCCGGATCAGGGCCTCCGAGCGGGCGCTCTTCTCCCGGTCCGTCAGCTGCCCGGGCATACGGTCCGCCACGGTGCCCTGCCGGCGGGAATACTTGAAGACATGGAGCTCATAGAAGCCGATTTCGGAAATGAAGTCGAAGGATTCCTGAAAATCCGCCTCTGTCTCGCCCGGGAAGCCCACGATCACATCCGTTGTAATCGCCGCATCCGGGAAGGCCGCCCGCAGCAGGCGCACGCTCTCCCGGAAGGCCGCCGTATCATAATGCCGGTTCATGGCCTTCAGGGTCCGGTCGCAGCCGCTCTGCAGCGAGAGATGAAAATGCGGACAGATCTCCGGAACAGCCGCAAGCCGTTCTGTAAAGGCCGCCGTGATGATCCGGGGCTCCAGGCTGCCCAGCCGCACCCGTTCGATGCCCGGCACCGCCGCCGCGCTTTCGATCAGCGTCAGCAGATGCTCCGAGGGAATCTCATGATTCATGGCGTATTCGTAATTCTGATTTTCAAAATCCAGTCCGTAGGAAGAGAGGTGGATGCCCGTCAGCACGATCTCGTGATAGCCGCGGGCCGCCAGCATTTGCACCTCCTGCAGTGTGTCCGCAAGACGCCGGCTGCGGATGCGTCCCCGCACATAGGGGATAATGCAGTAGCTGCAGAACTGATTGCAGCCGTCCTGCACCTTCAGGAACGCCCGCTGATGCTCCGTGCTCTCTCCCGCCTGCAATGTCTCGTAGCCCGTCTCCGAGCGGATGTCCGGCACGTAATGGAGCGCATCATTCTCCTCCTTCGCCCGCAGATACTCCCGGATCACCTCCACAATACTGCCCTTCCGGTTGTTGCCCACCAGGATGTCCACGGCGCTGTCCTTTTCCAGCTCCTTCGCCCGGGCCTGCACGTAGCAGCCGGCGCCGATCACGATGCCGTCCGGGTTCTTCAGCTTCGCCTTATGCAGCATCTGCCGGGATTTCCGGTCCGCGATATTCGTCACCGAACAGGTATTGATGATGTAAATGTCGGCGAAATCCTCCCAGGGGACGATCGCCGCACCGGCCGTCCGCAGCTCCTGTACCATGGCCTCCGCCTCATAGGAATTCACCTTGCAGCCCAGGTTGTGCATGGCCACTCTCAGATTTTCAAACTCCATCCTTCTCTCCTGTTCGTAAATCCTTCGTCAACTGTCCGGCAGCTCTTGACTTTGATTTTGGATATTGTTAAATTGTAAGTAGTCCGGTCTGCACCGGATTCTACATTACACACAAAACCTAAAGGAGGCTGCACCGTGAAAACAGTTCGTATCTCACTGAATTCTATCGATAAAGTAAAGTCATTTGTTAATGAGCTGGTGAAGTTCGCCGATGTTGACTTCGACCTGGTATCCGGTCGTTATGTCATCGACGCAAAGTCCATTATGGGCATCTTCTCCCTGGATCTTTCCAAGCCCATCGACCTGAACATTCATGCCGATGCCGGCCGTATGGACGAGATCATGACCGCTCTGAAGCCCTACGTTATCGCTGAATAAGCATTGTAACCTAAATACGGACAATTCGCAACAAAGGCTTTGCCATAAGCAAAGCCTTTGTTATGTTATGTAAAAGGAGTTTTATGCAGTATCAAAGCTTTCTGATCAAGTATTCCGAGATCGGCACCAAGGGCAAGAACCGCTATGTCTTTGAGGACGCCCTGGTGCACGATATCCGCATGAAGCTGAAGCATGTGGACGGCGAATTCAGCGTCACCCGGGAGCGGGGCCGCATCTACGTGAACGTCAAGTCCGAGAGCTACGACTATGACGAGACCGTAGAAGCACTGCAGCACGTTTTCGGCATCGTCGGCATCTGCCCTATGGTACAGCTGCCCAATGACTATCAGTTCGAGACCCTGGCGAAGGCCGTGCTGGACTACTGGACCGCCCTGTACAAGGGTCGGAGCTGCAGTTTCAAGGTACAGACCCGCCGGGCGGACAAGAACTTCCCAATGAATTCCACGGAAATCGACGCCGAGCTCGGCTACCGGATCCTGACGGACTTCCCGGAGACCACTGTCAATGTACATACGCCGGACATCCGCCTCACGGTAGAAATCCGTCAGTATATCAACATTTTCTCCGAGACCATTCCCGGCGCCGGCGGCATGCCCCTCGGCACCAACGGCAAGGCTATGCTGCTGCTTTCCGGCGGCATCGACTCCCCGGTGGCGGGCTACATGATCGCCAAGCGCGGCGCCCTCATCGAGGCAACCTACTTCCACGCACCGCCCTATACCTCGGAGCGTGCCAAGCAGAAGGTCGTGGATCTGGCGAAGGAGGTTTCGAAATTTTCCGGCCCCATCGCTCTCCACGTGGTGAACTTCACCGAGATCCAGCTGGCCATTTATGAGAAATGTCCGCACGAGGAGCTGACCATCATCATGCGCCGCTATATGATGCGGATCGCCGAGGCCATCGCCAAGAAGCGCGGCTGCATCGGTCTCATCACCGGCGAGTCCATCGGCCAGGTGGCCAGCCAGACCATGCAGAGTCTGGTCTGCACCAACGAGGTCTGCACACTGCCGGTTTACCGTCCGGTGATTGCCTTCGACAAGCAGGAGATCGTGAACATCTCCCAGAAGATCGGCACCTACGAGACCTCCATCGAGCCCTTCGAGGACTGCTGCACCATCTTCGTGGCCAAGCATCCGGTGACGAAGCCGCTGCCGGAGCCCATTCGGGAGCACGAGAAGAATCTGCTGCCGGAAATCGACGAAATGGTGGCCCGCGCCGTGGATACCGCGGAGCTGATTCAGGTACAATAAGCGAAAGCGTAAAGCAAAAAAGGAGGGCGTCTCCATCGGGAGACGCCCTCCTTTTTGACATTACTTAATGACTCTGATCCAGCCCTCCGGTGCTGTGATCTTGCCGTTCTGGATACCGGTAAGGGTATTGTACAGCTCGCCGATCACCTCGCCGGCATGCTCCATGCCGCTGGGGAAGCTGATGGTCTCGTCGTGGTTTACGATCTTGCCCACCGGAGAAATCACGGCTGCGGTACCGCAGAGGCCGCACTCCTTGAAGCTCGGCAGCTCCTCGTACTTCACCGGACGCTCATCCACAGTCAGGTGGAGATAGTGCTCCGCCACATAGACGATGGATCGTCTTGTGATGGACGGCAGGATGGAGTTGGACTTCGGTACTACCAGAGTGCCCTTCTCATCAACAAAGATGGTGTTGGAGCCGCCGGTCTCCTCCACATAGGTTCTGGTGGCAGCGTCCAGGTACAGGTTCTCGGCGAAGCCCTGGGCATGTGCCATCACGGAAGCATGCAGGCTCATGGCATAGTTCAGACCTGCCTTCACAGCGCCGGTACCATGGGGTGCTGCACGGTCAAAATCAGATACCTGCAGTGCCACGGGTGTCGCGCCGCCCTTGTAGTAGGGGCCTACCGGTGTGGCAAAGACACGGAACTGATACTCGTCAGCCGGCTTTACGCCGATAACCGGGCCGGTGGCGAACTCATAGGGACGAAGGTAAAGGCTGGCGCCGGAGCCGTAGGGCGGTACCCAGTCCTCATTGGCCAGAACTGTGGCATCGATGGCCTCCAGGAACTGCTCCTTCGGGAACGGCGGCATCTCCAGTCTCTGGGCCGACTCATACATACGCTCTGCATTGAGATCCGGGCGGAAGCAGACAATGCTGCCGTCCTCCCAGGTGTAGGCCTTCATGCCCTCGAATACCTGCTGGCAGTACTGCAGAATGCCGGCGGACTCGTTCAGCACAACATTGGCATCCCCTGTCAGGGCGCCCTCATCCCACTTGCCGTCCTTATAATTGGAGATATATCTCTTGTCTGTTACATGATAATTGAATCCGATATTGGACCAGTCCAGATTCTTCTTTGCCATAACTTTACAGCCTCTTTTCTTATAAGTTTAGAACTTCACTTAGTATATTCCCATGATATTCCGAATTCAAGAAGAATCGAAAAGTTTTTATTCATGGGAGTTATAACTCATTCCTCATCCAGCTTCAGCACGCTCATGAAGGCACTCTGCGGGATCTCCACATTACCGAACTGACGCATCCGGCGCTTGCCCTCCTTCTGCTTCTCCAGCAGCTTCTTCTTTCGGGAAACGTCACCGCCGTAGCACTTCGCCAGCACATCCTTGCGCAGCGCCTTGATGGTCTCCCGGGCCATGATATGTCCGCCGATGGCCGCCTGAATCGGAATCTCGAAGAGCTGCCGGGGAATTTCCTTCTTCAGCTTCTCACACATCTTCTTGCCGCGCTCGTAGGCGGAATCCGCATGGACAATGAAGGAGAGCGCATCGATCTGCTGCTTGTTCACCAGAATGTCCAGCTTCACCATCTTGCTGGTCTGATAGCCCTTCAGATCATAGTCGAAGCTGGCATAGCCGCGGCTCCGGGACTTCAGGGCATCGAAGAAGTCATAGATGATCTCATTCAGCGGAAGATCGTACTTCAGGATGGCCCGGGTGGCCTCGATATACTCTGTGCTCTTGTAGACGCCGCGCCGCTCCTGACAGAGGGTCATGATGGAGCCGAGGTACTCGGAGGTCACCATGATCTCCGCCTCGACGATCGGCTCCTCGATATGATCGATCTCCGCCGGATCCGGCAGATTCGACGGATTGGTGAGCTCCAGCATGCTGCCGTCGGTTTTGTATACATGGTACACAACGGAGGGCGCCGTGGTTACGAGGTCAAGGTCGTATTCCCGCTCCAGACGCTCCTGCACCACATCCAGATGCAGAAGGCCCAAGAAGCCGCAGCGGAAGCCGAAGCCGAGGGCCGCCGATGTCTCCGGCTCATAGTGCAGCGCTGCATCATTGAGCTGCAGCTTCTCCAGTGCATCCCGGAGATCCGGATACTTCGTGGAATCCGCCGGATAGATGCCGCAGAACACCATGCTCTGCACCTTCTTGTAGCCGGGCAGCGGTGCCGCCGCCGGATTCTCTGCCGAGGTCACGGTATCACCCACGCGGGTATCCCGGATGTTCTTGATGGAGGCCGTGATATAACCCACCATGCCGGCACTCAGCTCCTCGCAGGGAATGAACTGCCCCGGTGCGAAATAGCCCACCTC
>CAVELT010000010.1:9980-11605 GCA_963616545.1 Dysosmobacter segnis
GAGTCGAAGATCAGCGCCTGCAGCGGGTTCTCTCTGGAGCCGCCCGGTGCCGGCAGCCGCTCCACAATGGCCTCCAGCACCTGCTCCACATTCAGTCCGGTCTTTGCGGAGATCTGCGGTGCATCCATGGCCTCAATGCCGATGACGTCCTCGATTTCACGGGCCGTTCCCTCCGGATCTGCCGACGGAAGATCAATCTTATTGATCACCGGCAGGATCTCGAGGTCATGGTCCAGGGCGAGATAGGTATTGGCCAGGGTCTGCGCCTGAATGCCCTGGGTGCAGTCCACCACAAGGATGGCGCCGTCGCAGGCCGCCAGGGCGCGGGAAACCTCATAATTGAAGTCCACATGTCCCGGGGTGTCGATGAGATTGAAGATATACTCCTCTCCGTCCTTCGCCTTGTAGACGATCCGCGTGGTCTGGGACTTGATCGTGATGCCCCGCTCCCGCTCGATATCCATATTGTCCAGCACCTGCGACTGCATTTCCCGCTCCGTCAGGGTGCCGGTCAGCTCAATGATCCGGTCCGCCAGCGTAGACTTGCCGTGGTCAATGTGGGCAATGATACAAAAATTTCTGATTTTGCTCTGATCGATTTCTGTTTTTTCCATTTGCACTCCAAATTTCCGTCTTCTTTGTCAATGCCTAATCATACCATGGCTTTCCGCATTTTTCCACCATCAGCCGTGCCGGACCCGCGGATTTCCGCGTCTGCGCGCCGATTTTTGTGCGTTTTTTCCGGCTTTTTTTCTTGACAAGCGCCCGCTCCTTTATATATTATAGGGAAGCATGTTTTCAAACTGTCCGTGTCCAGGTTTTTGAAAACACCTGAGAAAAATACATTTCATATTTGAAGAAAGGTGAGATCACTATGGCAAACATCAAGTCCGCAAAGAAGAGAATTTTGGTAGCACAGGACAGAAATGCCCGCAACAAGGCTATCCGTTCCGAGGTTAAGACCTACATCAAGAAGGTTTACGCAGCTGTTGAGGCTGGTGACAAGGAAGCTGCACAGGCTGCTCTGAAGGTTGCACAGAAGAAGATCTGCATGGCACACAGCAAGGGCATCTACAAGGCAAACAACGCTTCCCGCAAGGTTGCTCACATCTCCAAGGCTGTATCTGATATGCAGTAAATCGGATTTGATCCGAATAGAACTTACAAAAGCGCTTTCCGTTTTCGCCTGACGGGAAGCGCTTTTTTCTTGCCTTCTCTTCTTAATTCTGTTATAATCATCGCATAAATGTTTTATTCGTTTAATGTCTTCGGCGCAGCTTCGATTCCGCGCTCTTCTTCCGCCGCATTTCCGGCATTTTGATCCCCTTCAGGAGAACACACATGAATTATCGCCGTCCGCTTTTCTGGCTGGCGCTTCTTTGTATACTCACAGAGCTTCTGGCCTCTGCACTGGATGTCCGCCTGCGCCTCACCGCCGCCGCGCTGCTCCTCCTTTTCTTCGGCCTGAGTCTTCGGCAGAAGCGCCTGCATTATCCTGCTCTGCTTCTGCTGCCGGCCCTTCTGCTGGGCTTCGGCCTGCACTTCCGCCATACCCGCTCTGTGCTGCTGGCAAATCAGGCGCGCATCGCCGCCTTCGGCGAAATGAATGTCGCGCTGCTCGGCAC
>CAVELT010000011.1:0-14502 GCA_963616545.1 Dysosmobacter segnis
CCGGCTTTCTGAGTGCGGCCTTCGGTACCGAGAGCTTTTCCGGCTATCTGGACGCTTTTCTGCTGGAGACCCTGAAGCTCCCTATTCCTGCCCATGCGGCCTCGATTCTTTCGACGGTAGTGATCACCGTCATTATTTCCTTCTTCTCTATCGCCTTTGGTGAAATGGTGCCGAAGCGGATCGGCATGCAGAAGCCGATGCTCTTTGCCCGGCCGGCTCTGCGGGTGCTGCGTCTGGTCAGCATTTTCTTTGCGCCCATGTTTACGCTTCTGAATGTGACGGTCAACGGCACGCTGAAACTGCTGGGCATGAAGCTCGAGGCCGAGGATGGTGTGGCCAGTGAAGAGGAGCTGCGGATGATGGTGGAGTCCAGCGGAGAGCAGGGCACCATTGCGCAGGACGAGCAGGAATGGATTGAAAATGTTTTCGATTTCGGCGATATGACGGCCAGCGAGGCCATGACCCCGGAGCCGGATGTGACCGCCTTTTCATTGGAAGAAAGCAATGAAGAGATTCTCGCAGCCATCAAGAAGACGGGTCTCAGCCGGTATCCGGTCTATGAGGAGGACATCAATGATATTCGGGGCATTCTGAATGCCAGGGACTTCCTCATTAATATGCAGGAGGAGAATCCGAAGCCGCTGGAGAAGCTGCTGCGGCAGGCCTATTTTGTGCCGGAAACCGTGCATGCGGACCAGCTCTTCCGGGATATGCAGGCGAGAAAGCATCACCTGGCTGTGGTGGTCGATGAATACGGCGGTACAGCCGGCGTGGTGACCATCGAGGACCTGCTGGAGGAGATTGTGGGCGATATCTTTGATGAGTTTGATCCGGCGGAGCCCAAGGACTTCACGGAGCTCGGAAAGGGTGTCTACCGGGTGGCCGGCAGCATGCGGGTGGATGAATTCGCCGATGAGCTGGATCTGGAGCTTCCGGAGGACCGGGACTATGATACTGTGGCCGGACTGATCCTCAGCTGTCTTCCGTCCATTCCCGAGGACGGCAGCAAGCCCGCTGTGGATGTGCTGGGCGTTCACTTCGACGTGCAGACCATCAAGGACCGCAAGGTACTGTGGACCATTGTCCGGGTGCCGCCGAAGGAGACGGAGACTTCTCAGGAAGAAGAAAAAGTAGTATAATAAGAGAATTCAAGGAAAAGAGGAAAAAGCAATGGCAGAAGAAATGCAGAAGGACGAGCGCGAGCTCACCATGGACGATTTTGCGGAGGAGCTGGAAGCATCCTTCCGTCAGTACGGCAGCACCAAGCGGGCAGATATGGCAGCCTGGGAGAAGCTTCAGGACGATCTGGACAATAAGCTTCCTGTCGAGGTAGAGATCACAGAGGCCGTAAAGGGCGGCGTAACCACGACTCTGGAGGGTGTGCGGGCCTTCATTCCGGCTTCCAAGCTCTCACTCTCCTATGTGGATGAGAAGTCCCTTCCGGATTTTGTGGGCAAGCGCATGACCGTACAGGTCATCACAGCGGATCCGGCAGAGAATCGTCTGGTGCTTTCCGCAAAGGAGCTCCTGCGGGCTGAGGCAGAAAAGGCCCGGGCCGAGAAGACCGCCGCTCTGCAGGTGGGCAGCGTTTGTGAGGGCACTGTGGAGACACTGAAGGACTACGGCGCCTTTGTCGAGCTGGAGGACGGCGTGACCGGTCTGCTCCATGTTTCCCAGATCTCCCAGAAGCGCATCAAGTCTCCGGCCGCTGTCCTGAAGGAGGGACAGAAGGTGACGGTACAGATCATCGGCCTGAAGGACGGCAGGATCTCTCTCTCCATGAAGTCACTGGAGACCGCCAAGGCCGAGAAGGAAGAAGCAGAGGAGACCGAAAGCTTCCATGAGAATTATCATGAGACTGGTGCCATGACCACCTCCTTCGGCGAGCTTCTGAAGAAGAGCGGCTTCAAGCTGTAAGCCAAGGAAATGCTGCTTCAAGCAGCGTTTTCTTTATGAAAATTTCAGGCAGGACCGGGGCAGATCAGCTCCGGCCCTTTTCATGTAAAGAGAGGAAAGATGAGCGGATACCTGGCAAAGGAAATCACAGCGGAGGCGTTGGAGAACATGCCGTCCGGCAGCTATTATCTGCTGGATGTGCGGGAGGAAGAGGACTTTCAGCACGGCAGGCTGCCGGACGCCCGGCGTGCGGAGCTCGAAGACATTATGGCAGGGAAATGTCTTCTGCCCAAGGACAAACCGGTGGTTGTCTACTGTAAGTACGGCACCCTGTCCATGCAGGCAGCGGAGCGGCTCTGTGAGGAGGGCTACGAGGCCCTGAATCTGGCCGGCGGCTACGGCAAATGGCTGCTGTATCGCCTGCAGAAGGACCTGCAGGCAGAGGATCGGCTGGGCGAGATCGAAAAGAGCCTGCGGAAAAAATTCAAAAAGGATATTTTCAGCCCCTTTGTGAAGGCGGTCTGTGAGTATGAGCTGGTGCAGCCGGGAGATAAGATCTGCGTCTGCATTTCCGGCGGCAAGGATTCCATGATCATGGCGAAGCTTTTCCAGCAGATGAAGCGGCACAACAAGATCCCCTTCGAGCTGGTGTTCCTGTGCATGGATCCCGGCTACAATGCAGAAAACCGGCGGATCATTGAGCAGAATGCGAAGCTTCTGGGCATTCCGCTTACATTCTTTGAAACCGACATTTTCGATGCGGTATTCACTATTGAGAAGTCGCCCTGCTATGTCTGTGCGCGGATGCGCCGGGGATATCTCTACCGGAAGGCACAGGAGCTGGGCTGCAACAAGATTGCACTGGGACATCACTTTGATGATGTGATCGAGACCATATTGATGGGCATGCTCTACAGCGGTCAGTTCCAGGCCATGATGCCGAAGCTGCATTCCACGAATTTTCCGGGTATGGAGCTGATCCGCCCGCTCTACCTCGTGCGGGAGGACGACATCAAGCACTGGCGCGACTACAACGGACTGAATTTCATTCAGTGTGCCTGCAAGTTTACGGACACCTGCACGACCTGTCATACCGACGGCACCACCAGCTCCAAGCGGCTGGAGACCAAGAAGCTGATTCAGGAGCTGAAGAAGACCAACCCCTTTATTGAAAAAAATCTTTTTAAGGCGATGGAAAATGTTTCTCCCAGCACCATCCTCGGCTACAAGAAGGACGGCGTGAAGCACAGCTTCCTGGAGTGGTATGATGACATGGGCGATCCGTTCCCGGGAAAAACCAAGGAAGAGGCAGAAGCGTGAGGGAAGAGACAGAGGAATGCAGAGGACAATGCAGGCGGCTCCCGGAGACAGGCGTATCGCCATACAAGGCCTGCCGCCTCTGCCCCCGGTCCTGCGGTGTGGATCGGACTGCGGGAAAGCACGGCATTTGCGGGGTGTCGGATGAGATTTTTATAGGACGGGCAGCGCTGCATTTCTGGGAGGAGCCCTGCATCTCCGGCACTGAGGGCAGCGGTGCTGTCTTCTTTTCCGGCTGCACGCTGAAGTGCGTGTTCTGTCAGAATTATGAGCTGTCCCATTCAGAGCAGGGAAAAAAGTTTAGCATAGAGGAGCTCAGCGATATTTTTCTGGCGCTGGAGCAGCAGGGGGCCAATAACATTAATCTGGTGACGCCGGATCATTACCTTCCCTCCGTCGTGACGGCCATGGAGGATGCCCGGAATCGGGGCCTGAGGATTCCCTATGTCATCAACTGCAGCGGCTACGAGACAGTGGCGCAGCTTCGGCTTCTGGACGGCCTCGCCGACATTTACCTGGATGACTTCAAGTTTATGGACAGTGAGCGGGCTCTGAAATATGCCGGCGCCGGCGACTATCCGGAGCGGGCGAAGGAGGCGCTGAGGGAAATGCATCGGCAACAGCCGCTGCCGCGTTTTGATGCGGCGGGGAAAATGCAGAAGGGCATCATTGTGCGGCATCTTCTGATGCCGGGAATGGTGCGGAACGGGAAGGCCGTGGTGAAATACATTTATGAAAGCTATGGGGACAGTGTATATCTGAGCCTCATGCACCAGTTTACGCCCTTTCCCCGGCTGGCAGAGCGTTATCCGGAGCTGAACCGTACCGTCACGGCCCGGGAGTACCGGCGCTTTGTGGACTATGCGCTTTCCCTCGGCATCCAAAATGCCTTTATACAGGAAGAAACTGCCGCCAAAGAGAGCTTTGTGCCCCTTTTTGACGGCACTAATCCACTGGGCTGAGCGATAGCTTGGCTATCGGGCGCCCAGTGGATGCCTTTTATCCACTATGACTTGTAATGGTTTATGAGGCTTCCGGCGAGCAGTATCTCCCGCTCCTCCTTGGTGAGGCGGTCCAGTGTGCAGGCAATGCTGCCGCTGCAGTGCGCGCGCAGCGTTTCGATATCCAGAGCGGCCAGTGCTTCTGCGGAATCCACCCGGATGCCGCTGAGCAGCTTGAGCTCCAGTGTCTCCGCATCGCCCGACAGGATGTCCCGGATGTTTTCGATGAAGAGATAGCTTCCCACCGGGAGGGACAGCTTTTCCGTGGTGCGGAGGGGCAGCAGTCCCCAGTTGATGAGGTTGCTGCGGTAGCGCTTGGTGGAATACTCATTGCTGAGATTCGCAAAGCCGCCCAGCACCTTCTGGCAGGAGGCCGCCTGCTCCCGGGAGGAGCCGTCGCCGATGGCATCTGCCACCATCAATGAACCGAAGGTAATGCTGCCTTCTGATGAGAGATTCGGGCCCGCTTCGACGGCCCGGATTTTTTTTGCCCTTCCCACATAGTCCGGATCCCGGCTGATCATGGTGAAGCCGGAAATTTTCTCGGGGTTGGAACGATAGGAGGAAGCCTCGCCGGAGGGGATCAGCTCATCCGTGGTGACGGAGCCGCTGTAGGAGCCGGATACCTCCAGCAGAAGATGCTGCTTCAGTCCCGCCATCTCCGGCCAGTCGGCGATATTCGGGCCCTTCACCAGCTCCACAGACGGATCGGCTTTTCCGAAGCCCTGGTAAACCTGTCCCTGGTAGATTTTTTCATTAAAGTGATGCTGCAGTGTCCGGTATTCGACATCCAACGTGTCTGCTGCTGTCAGGCTTCCGCCGTTTCGCACGGTGGCGGCAATGGAGCGGGCGTCCATCAGGCAGACGGCAGCCATCTGTCCCTGTCCCGGCTTGCTGCCCTCACGATTGGGATAGTTCCGGGTCACATGCCGGATGCTCAGCTGGTTGTTGGCCGGGGTGTCGGTGACGCCGAAGCAGGGGCCGCAGATACAGGGCCGGAGGGTAATGCCGGCGAGCGCGAGCTCCGAAGCCACGCCGCAGTGCATGAGATCCTCCATGATGGGGAGAGAAGCCGGGTTCACATGCAGATTCAGGGCAGCACCGTTGATGGGCAGCATTTCGCCCTTTGCGTCCTTCAGAATGTCGGCAATGGCCACGATGTTTTCGAACATGCCGCCGGCACAGCCGGAAACCAGGGCCTGATCCGGATAGAAGCTGCCGTCCCGAAGGTGCTGCAGGATCCGGAAGGGCTCGCCGTGTGCGCCCTTGATCTCGTTTCCCTTTGCCTCGATATCCCGCAGGATGTTCTCGGCATCCGCGAGGAAGGCGCGGATGGGCATGGCGTGGCTCGGATGGAAGGGCAGTGCAATCATGGATTCCACAGTACTCATGTCCACCTCGATCATGCCGTCATAGTAGGCGCCGCTTTCCGGGGCCATCCGGGCATAGTCAGCGGCTCTGCCGTGCTCCCGGAGATAAGCCTCGGTCTTTTCATCGGTGCACCAGACAGAGGAGAGGGCAGCGGATTCCGTCATCATGACATCAATGCCCATACGGAATTCCATGCTGAGACTGCCGATGCCGTCACCCACAAATTCCAGGATCTTGTTTTTGTTGAAGCCGTTGGCGAAGGTTTTCGCGATGATTGCCAGTGCCACATCCATGGGGCCGACACCGGGACGGGGTGTGCCGGTGAGCTTTACGGCCAGGATCGGCGGCAGGGCAATGTCATAGGTATGGCCCACCAGCTGCTTCACCAGCTCGCCGCCGCCCTCGCCGATGCCCATGGTGCCCAGCGCACCGTAGCGGGTATGGGAGTCGGAGCCCAGAATCATTTTTCCGGCGCCCGCCATCATTTCCCTCATATACTGGTGGAGCACGCCGCGATAGGGAGGCAGGAAAATGCCGCCGTAGCGCCGGGCATTGGACAGGCCGAAGGCATGATCATCCTCCAGGATGGTGCCGCCTACTGCGCAGAGCGTATTGTGGCAGTTGGACAGGACGTAGGGCATGGGAAAGCTCTCAAGGCCTGAAGCCCGGGCGGTCTGCAGAATGTTCACATAGTTGTTGTCCGGAGACACCATGGCATCGAAGCGGAGCTTCAGATTTTCGGGATCACCGGAGCCATTGTGCTGCTGCAGGATCCGGTAGGCTATGGATTTTTTCCGTCCCTCTGCGACAGCCCGGGCATTGTATGCCGGCACCTCCGGGCTGCCGCTGCTTCCCTCCGGAAGAAAGGCATCGAAATGTTCGTTTAAAAAGACACCATGCTCTGTTAGCTTGACCATAAGTACACTCCTTTATTCGCTGCCGAAAAGGCGGGCAGCACGCCGAAAACCGTTTCTCCTGATAAAAACAGTATAAATCCTCACAATCTATAAGTAAAATAAATCGGAGTGTATGCTTTTTATACAAAAATGTCTATTACTGCAGATCGTAAATAAAACTTTAGGAACAAAGGAGCGGTGATGTGGTATGATGTAGCGGTGTGAGAGGAACAGGGAACTGGCAGAGGATTGCCGCCGGAGGATCCCGGACCTCTGACATGATTTTAGAAGAGAAAACGAGGAGAAAAATACATTATGAGAAAGAAGAACTTTATGACAATGGGCGCAGCACTGGTGCTGGGGGCTTCCCTTCTGGCAGGCTGCGGCAGCAAGACCGGCACGGAGACCGCAGCAGCAAGCACGGCTGCAGCAGAGAGTGGTGCCGAGGCGGCAGAAGAAACTGCGGCAGCCGAAGAATCGGACAGCGCAGAGGAAGCAGAGACCGCAGATCCGAGCGGCTCCTCTGGTAAGATGGCAGGCGCTGAAGCCATGGCAGAGCTTCAGGATGTAAATGAGGAGAACACAGACAGCAAGGTAGGCGTCACCATGCATTACCAGACCCTTGCGCTGAAGGACGAAGCAAAGACAAAGTATCCGGCACTGAATGAGACGCTGGAGGCAGCGGCTGAGACCAAAAAGGCAGAGATGGAGGAGAATTTCAAGAGTCTGCAGGAATTGGCCGTGGATATGGAGGAGTATGCGGAGGACGGCATCGCCCTGTCTGTTGAGGATACGCTGGAGCTTCGCCGGGGCGATGAGAAGGTGTTGTCCGTGCTGGAGATGGATTCAGAATACAGCGGCGGTGCCCATGGCTATACGATATATACCGGAAAAAGCTATGATGTGCAGAACGGTCAGGAGCTGAAGCTCACAGATCTGATCCAGGACAGTGATGCCCTGCTTTCCCGTCTTGCCGAGGATCTCATTGCCTCCTACCCGGATGTGACCTTCTTCGCCGATGACGGCGCGGACAATGCGGATGCAGCATCGCTGACCAAGACCCTGCAGAGCGATTATGCGGACATCAATAAGCTTGCCTTCACCGTGGAGCCGGAGGGTCTGACCATTTACTTCAGTGAGGATATGCTGGCACCCCATGCCTGCGGCATGCAGCAGGTGAGCCTGTCCTTTACGGGAGACAGCGATCTGCTGACAGAACAGTGCAAGGCACTGGCAGGAGAATAAGCTTTCATGTATGAGGGATTTTTGCCGGTAAACCGGGAGGACATGCTGGAGAAGGGCATTACCCGGCCGGATTTTGTTTATCTTTGCGGGGATGCCTATGTGGATCATCCCAGCTTCGGCTCGGCCATCATCAGCCGGATTCTGGAGGCCCACGGCTATACTGTGTGCATGCTCTGCCAGCCGGACTGGCATCAGCCGGAGTGCGTGCGGGAGTTCGGTGAGCCCCGCCTCGGCTTCCTGGTCTCTGCCGGGAACATGGATTCCATGGTGAATCACTATACGGTGGCCAAGCGGCATCGGAAAACAGATTCCTATACGCCGGGCGGCGTGATGGGCAAGCGGCCGGACCGCGCAGTGACGGTTTACTGCAATATGATCCGGCGGAGCTATAAGCATGTGCCTATCATCATCGGCGGCATTGAGGCCAGTCTGCGGCGGCTGGGGCACTACGACTACTGGTCCGACCGGGTGAAGCGCTCTATTCTTCTGGATGCCGGCGCGGATCTCATTTCCTACGGTATGGGAGAGCACAGCATCGTGGAGATCGCGGATGCCCTGGCTGCCGGCATTGCCGTATCCGACATCAGCTGGATCGAGGGAACGGTGTACAAGACCCGGCAGGAGGACAGCATTTATGATGCCATCCGTCTCCCGGATTTTGAAGAGATCGAGAAGAGCCCGGAGCGTTATGCGGAGAGCTTCGCCATACAGTACCGCAACACCGATCCCTTTGCGGCGAAGCGGGTTTATGAATGCTATGACGGGGCCCTCTTTGTGGTGCAGAATCCGCCGGCGAAGCCCCTTTCCGAGCTGGAAATGGACGATGTCTACGATCTTCCCTATATGCGGGACTACCATCCCATGTACCGTAAGGACGGCGGCATACCGGCACTGGGAGAGATCAAGCTGAGCCTCACCTCGAACCGCGGCTGCTTCGGTGAATGCAATTTCTGTGCGCTCACGATGCACGAGGGGCGGATCGTTCAGGCCAGAAGTCATGAAAACATCCTGAAGGAGGCGCGGGAGATCCTGGAGGACCCGGATTTCAAGGGATATATCTTTGATGTGGGCGGCCCCACCTCGGAGTTCCGGGCACCGGCCTGCGAAAAGCAGCTGACGAAGGGCGCCTGTGTCGGGAAGAAATGTCTTTGGCCCTCACCCTGCAAAAATCTGCGGGTGGATCACAGCGACTATGTGCAGCTCCTGCGGGAGGTGCGTTCCCTGCCCGGTGTGAAGAAGGTCTTTGTGCGTTCCGGCTTCCGCTTCGACTATCTCATGGCGGACTCCAACAAGGAGTTCCTCCGGGAAATCTGTGCCCATCATGTCAGCGGACAGATGCGGGTGGCGCCGGAGCACATTTCGGACAATGTGCTGAAGGAGATGGGAAAGCCTAAGGTGGAGATTTACAATGCCTTTGTGCGGGAATTCGAGAAGATCAACAAGGAGCTGGGACTGAAGCAGTACATTGTTCCCTACCTGATGTCCTCCCATCCCGGCAGCCGCCTGAAGGATGCCATTGCCTTGGCAGAGTACATTCGGGACATGGGATATATTCCGGAGCAGGTGCAGGACTTTTATCCCACACCGGGAACGGTATCCACCTGTATGTACCACACCGGCATCAACCCGCTGACAAAGGAAAAAGTGTATGTGCCCCGTTCGCCTCATGAGAAGGCCATGCAGCGGGCGCTGATCCAGTACCGGCGGCCGGAGAACTATGCACTGGTGAGAGAGGCCCTGCTGCGGGAGCATCGGGAGGATCTCATTGGCTATGACAGAAGATGTCTGATTCGGCCGAGGGCCTGAGCAGAAGAGGAGAATGCGACAGTGACGAGAAAGAAACAGAAAAGAGAAATGACCGCGCTGCTGACAGCAGCAATGCTGGCCCTTGCAGCACCCATAGCGGTGCTGGCAGAGGAGCCGGTGCTGGACATCACGGAGCAGGGACCGGCAGCAGTCATCAGCGGGACCGCAGCAGCCGTTACGGAAAGTACAGCAGCTGCTTCAGCGGATGTGGTGGAGATCGCATCGGAAACGGCTGCAGTGCAGGAAAGCACGGCGGCAGCTGTGAGCAGCACGGGAACCTCCGGTGTGAATCTGGCCCGGCTGAGCAGTGACGGCAGTACGCAGAGCATCGGCAGCAGCATCGACAGCAAATATGCAGTGATCTTTGACCTCGATGAAAGCCGTATCGTGGCGGAGAAGAATGCGGATGCCCAGGTATATCCTGCCTCCATGACGAAGATCATGACGCTTCTGGTCTGTGCGGAGCATCTGCCGGACCTCAGTGAGAAGCTGACCATCACGCAGGATATTGTGGACTATATCAATGCTCATGATGCCTCCAACTGCGGCTTTGCGGCGGGAGAGCAGGTGACGGTGAAGGATCTTCTTTACGGCGTTATCATGCCCAGCGGTGCGGATGCGGTGATGGCGCTGACCCGGCGGATCGCGGGCTCTGATGCGGCCTTTGTGGAGATGATGAACCAGAAGGCGAAGGAGCTGGGGCTTTCCGACAGTGCTCACTTCGTAAATGCTACCGGCCTCTACAATGCGGAGCATCACCTGACGGTAAAGGATGTGGCACAGATATTGAATGCTGCCATGGCCAATCCCACCGCCCGGGAGGTGCTGTCGGCCCATACCTACCAGACGGAGAACACCAACAAGCACAGCAGCGGCATCAAGTTCTCGAATCTCTTCCTGCGGCGCATCGAGGACCAGAAGCTGGGCGGCGCCACGGTGGTGGCTGCCAAGACCGGCTATGTGAGTCAGTCCATGTTCTGTGCGGCCAGCTACGGCACCTCTGCCTCCGGCAAGCACTATATTGTGGTGACGGATCACGGCTCCAGCACATGGCAGTGCATCTACGATCAGGCGGCGATTTACAGCACCTACGCGAAATGACAAAGAAGGGCGTGTGAAAAAACAAAAGTTTTTTCACACGCCCTTCTTTAATGCCGAATATACTGGCAGAGCTTACTTCTCCAGCGGCAGCTCCACATAAAAGGTATTGATGCCGTCCCGGCTTTCGGCCCAGATCCGGCCGCGGTGATTCTCCACAATGGACTGGGCAATGGAAAGTCCCAGTCCGTAGCTGTGGTTCATGGCCCGGGCGGGATCGATGCGGTAGAAGCGCTTGAAGATGTTTTTCAGATTCTCTTCGGAAATCGCTTCGCCGGGATCCGCCACGGAGAGCAGGGCGTGGTGAGCGCCGCTCTGGCGGAGGGCCACATGAACCGTTCCGTGGGGATCCGCATATTTCTGGGCATTGTCCAGCAGGATCTCCACCACCTGGGAAAGGTGCTGGGCGGAGCCTCTGACGCGAATGCCTTCCGCGATATCGTCGGTCAGCAGCAGACCTTTTTCATAGAACATGGCCTCGAAGGTCAGAAGCTCCTTTTCTACGAGCCGACTGAGGTCTACGGGCACCAGCGCCAGCTTCTGAATGCTGCCGTTGTCCACCCGGGCCAGCTCCAGGAGGCTTTCTACGAGACCGCGCATCTGCTGGGACATGGTGAGGATGTTGTCGGTAAAGCGCCGGATACCGGGGGCTGCGGCGGCACTTTGCTCCTGCAGCAGCTCCACATTGGTGAGGATGACGGTCAAGGGGGTTTTCAGCTCATGGGAGGCATCGGAAACGAACTGCCGCTGCTGGATCCAGGCCTGCTCCACGGGCCGCACCGTGAGCTTTGCGAGAAAGACGGCAATGAGGAGAAAGCCGAGAAAGGCCAGAAGGGCCATGACGAGACAGCTGTAGAGAAGGTTCTTCATGGCATTCAGTGCGCTGGAGACATCGGAAAAGACCAGAATGTAGGCTGCGTTTTCGGGAAAGCTGTACTTGCTGTGCCGGAAATCTGCGGCCTTGTCGGCATCATCGGCGCCGGCAGCATTATCCTCATCATCCGCTCCGGACTTCTCCACAGGACTGCGGAGAAAGCTGAGATTGTATTCCTCGATCACGCCGTTTCTTTGTTCAGAGCCAAGCGCCTCCGACACCAGAAAGCTGAGCTCGTCACTGTCGGTCAGATCAAAGCTGGCGCCCTCCCGCTCCAGGATCTCTCCGTCGGCGGAAATCAGCAGACGGAAGAGGGGAAGCCGGAGCTCGTTGCTGTCCCGGTTTCTTTTGTCCGGTGCCTGGATCTTCATAGGCGCATCCACGGCGCTTTCCAGCATCCGGAGGTTGTCCTCAAACAGCCGCTGCTTGGTGAGAATGAGTACCAGAGAAAAGACCACCACCAGCATCAGACTGACGATGCTCATGGTGATGATAATGAAGCGGCGCTTCAGGCTGCGGATCATATCCATAGACGGCACTCCTTAGCTGCATTCCAGATGATAGCCGAGGCGCCGGGCGGCAACGATGCTGACGTTGGAGCCGATGCTTTTCAGCTTCTTGCGAAGGAAGCCCACATAGACCTCCACATGATTCTCCACGGCTTCGGAATCAAAGCCCCAGACGCGGGACAGGATCTGTTCCTTGGAGAGATTGTTTTCCTTGGACTGGAGGAGCAGGCGCATGACGTCAAATTCCCGGGCGGAGAGCCGCAGGCTGTTTTCACCGCAGTTCAGGGTGCCGGATTCGAGATCCAGGGAGGTGTTGCCGTAGGAAAGCTCGTCCACCTCGCTGCCCTGACGGCGCAGCAGTGCATTGACGCAGGCGAGGAGCTCCCGGGAGTCAAAGGGCTTGGTGAGATAGTAGTCGGCACCGGAATTGAGGCCCTCCACCCGGTCCATGAGCTCGGAGCGGGCCGTCAGCATGAGAATGGGCGTGCTGGTGCGCTTCTGGCGGAGGCGCCGGGCCACCTGATAGCCGTTCAGCTTCGGCATCATGACATCCAGAATGATGAGGTCGTAAACGCCGGTCTCCGCATAGGCGAGACCGTCCTCACCATCATAGGCCGTGTCTACCTGAAAATCCCGCTCCTCGAGCAGAAGCTTCAGGGAATCGGCAAGCATTTTTTCGTCCTCTACCACCAGCAGCTTCATAAACCTTCTGATCTCCTTCCGGCGCCTGTGCCGTATCAAGCTATAATATATCATTGTTATTTTATGGGGGAAAGCTGAAAACGAACTGAAAGTGAGCGGATTTCCTTGACGCTCCGTGGGAATGGTGCTAAAGTGTTCGATGAATCTAACGCGAAGAGCGAGGGATTCCGGTGTTTACAATTAAATTTCGGATAGAGGCGCGGCCACAGGAGTAACGTGAGGACAGGTAAGGGACTGCACGGGAAAGGGGAAGCCGCCGAAGCAGCTCTGTCTCCCTGAGGGCGCAGCTGCTGGATCGTCGGGAAATACCCGCCGGTCTGTCACATGAATGAGCATGTGGAGCGCTACGCCGGCTGTGTCCGTATTTTATCGCTCCATGTCAAGTGGAGCTTTTTTATTGCCATGAAACAGGCGCCGCTATCCGACAAACGCCGCTTGGCGGCAGGAGGAGAAGATTATGAAGAAGAGAATGATGTCAGCCGTACTGGCAGGAGGCATGTGCCTCAGCATGGCAGCCTGCGGAAGCAGCACATCCACCACAACCACAACCGCGGCAGCCGCTGCTGACAGCGCAGAGACCACAGCAGCTGAAGCCACAGCAGAGAGCGGCAATTCCGGCGTGGAGGACGGTGTCCTGTCCATCGCCATGGAGTGTGCGTATGCACCCTACAACTGGGCACAGCCGGATGATTCCAACGACGCGGTTCCCATTGCGGATTCCGATCAGTATGCCAACGGCTATGATATTATGATCGCAAAGAAGATCTGTGAGGCCAACGGCTGGCAGCTGGAGGTGCATCAGCTTGACTGGGATTCCCTGATTCCGGCAGTGCAGTCCGGTACCGTGGATGCGGTTATCGCCGGCCAGTCCATGACCGCAGAGCGCGCAGAGCAGGTGGATTTCGCAGGTCCATATCTCTATGCCAGCATTGTCTGCCTGACCAAGAAGGATTCCAAGTATGCCGAGGCCAAGGGCATTTCCGATCTGACCGGCGGCAGATGTACCTCTCAGATGGGTACCATCTGGTATGATACCTGCCTTCCGCAGATTCAGGATGCCGACATTCAGACCGCTGCAGAGTCTGCACCGGCTATGCTCATGTCTCTTGAGACGGGTGCCGTTGACTTTGTCTGCACCGATATGCCGACAGCACAGGGCGCTGTCTCTGCTTATCCGGATATGATGATCCTGGACTTCACAGACAGCGATGACAACTTCCAGGTCAGCGATGAGGACATCAACATCGGTATCTCTGTTCGCAAGGGCAACACCGAGCTGAAGGACAAGATCAATGATGTTGTGGGCAAGATGACCAAGGACGACTTCAACAGCATCATGGCTGATGCCATCAAGATCCAGCCCATCAGCGAGGGCTGATGAAATGCTGACTGGATCAGCATTTCCTAAACGCACTGAGCATAGCTTATCGTACAGATACCGGACGGCGGAAAGGGCCGTTCGGCTTCTGTCGTTAGAGAGGAAGCATCATGAATCGATTTTCACAGCTCATTCAGGATATGGGCACATTATGGGCAAAGTACGGCGGTACCTATCTGGGCGGTATCCGGCGCACCCTGATTCTGGCATTGGTGGGCACCGCCATCGGCTGTCTCATCGGCTTTGTCTGCGGTATACTGCAGACTATTCCGACCTCCCAGAAGGATTCCGGGCTGAAGAAGGCGGCGCTGAAACTGGTACGAATCGTGCTGCGGGTCTACATTGAGATTTTCCGCGGTACGCCCATGATTCTGCAGGCCGTTTTCATTTTCTACGGACTGCCCTACTT